>JAIEPP010000624.1 GCA_019748335.1 Xanthobacteraceae bacterium | reverse complement strand
AGCTCCGCCGGCCAGCGCGCCGCCGGCTGCGAGCACGGTTCCCGCCGCGGCCCCTGCGCCAAGCGCCGGGCCGCCAGAGACGATGCCGTTGGCGATCGACGGGCCGAAGATGCCGAGGCCGAGAAGACATAGCGAGGCAAGCGCGACGGCCATCGCATCCTCGATGCTCGGCTGCGCGCCGCCGAAGCCGGCGCGAAACTCGTCGAACAAAGTCGAGCCGATGCCGACTATGACGGCGAGCACCAGTACCTTGATGCCCGACGAGATCACCAGCCCCAGCACGCGCTCGGCCATGAAGGCGGTCTTGCCGAACAGGCCGAACGGGATGAGGACGAAGCCGCAGAGCGTCGCCAGCTTGAACTCGATCAGCGTCACGAAGAGCTGGATCGCCAGAATGAAGAAGGCGAGGATAACCAGCAGCCAAGCGATCAGCAGCACCGCGATCTGGATGAAGTTCTCGAAGAACGCGACCCAGCCCATCAAGTCGGAAATGGATTCTAGGATCGGCTGGCCCGCGTCCAGGCCCACCTGCGCGACCCGGCCTGGCTGGAGCAGCTCGGCGGCGGAGAAGCCGGTGCCTGACGCTTTCAGCCCGAGTCCGGCGAAGCTCTCGAAGACGATGCGTGCCAGGCTGTTCCAGTTGCCGATGATGTAGGCGAAGACGCCGACGAACAGCGTCTTTTTGACGAGGCGGGCGATGATGTCGTCGCCTTCACCCCACGTCCAGAACAGTGCGGCCAAAGTCACGTCGATGACGATCAGGGTGGTGGCGATGAACGCCACCTCGCCGCCGAGCAGGCCGAACCCGCTGTCGATGTAGCGGGTGAAGACATCCAGAAAGCGATCGACGACGCCGGTGCCGCCCATATCAATTCTCCTGCGGGGTAGCGCCATCGGCGATGCGGGCGGCGGGACGCGCGCCGGGCGCGAGGAACCGACGACGGTTCTCGGCCCAGGCGCGCAGGCAATCAGGGTCGCTCGCCCCGGCCGCGCCGATCGACTGGCAGCGGCGCAGCTCGATCAGCAACGGGTCCGTCGCCGATTTCTCGGCGACGGCCGCTGGCCCCGCGCGCGGTGGCTCTGGCGCTCGGCTCATCTCGATCGCCGTCATCGTGATGGCGATGGCGATGAAGATGACGGCGCCGATGCGCGCGAGGAGCTTGCTGTCCATGACGATCAGTCGTGGAACATGCGGGCGTTGCCCGGCTGATAGCCGGTGGACCGCGTCAGGAAGCGGCGGAGCCGTTCGCGGCTTTCGGCTTCGACGGCCGCGTTGCGCGCCGAGTCCAGCGCCTGCGCCCGGCCCTGCGCGGCGAGCAGCGCCGTCAGGTCCGCGAGCTGCTGCGATTGCAGCGCGAGAAGCTGGTTGCCCGCCTGCGCGGCCTGGAGCGCGCCCGTCGCCGACTGGCTCGACGTGACCAGGCCGTCCATCGTCGTGCGCGCGCCGTCGATATTGCCGACGACGCCGGCCTGAACGCGAAGCGCGTCCTCGAACGCGCCGACGCTATCCTCCCAGCGCGCATTGGCGTTGGCGACCATCTGCGCGTGGGTGCCGGTGAGCGCCGCACCCTTATAGCGGTTGCTGAACGCTTGTTGGACGTTCTGCACGTCGTAGGCGATACGCTGCGCCTCGCCGAGAAGCTGCTGGGTGCGCTGCACCTGCTGCTGCAACTGCTGGAGCGAGTTGAACGGCAGCGACGCCAGATTGCGCGCCTCGTTGATGAGGCTGGTCGCCTGCTGCTGGATTTGCTGGATCTGGTTGTTGATCTGCTGGAGCGACCGAGCGGCCGTCAGCACGTTCTGCGCATAGTTGGTCGGGTCATAGACGATCCCGCCGAACTGAGCGTGCGCCGGCGTGGCGGCGGTGATGCCGATCATGCTCGACGTGGCGATGGCGCCGGCCAGCATGGCGCGGCGCAGGATATTGGGTTTCATTGGGTCATGTCCTTCAAGGCAAGGGGGAGCTGGCCGGCATCTTCCCGGCGACCGGCCAGCGGATCGGATTGAGGTTCGGGAAGAAGATCGACCGCCCAAACCAGGCCGCGATGGCGCAGCCACTCGGCGGCGAAGTGCTCGCGGCCGTGGGTCTCGACCAACTCGGCGATGCGGAGCTGATCGGTCTTGGAAGAAGCGGCGGCGAAGGCCAGCGCGACCTCGCCCAGCCCCAGCTCGAACAGCCGGTTGCCGCGCCTCGACTGGCAGTAATAGTCGCGCTTGGGCGTCGCCCGGCTCAGGATTTCGATTTGGCGGGCGTTGAGGCCGAACCGCTCGTAGATGGCGGCGATCTGCGGCTCGGCCCCGCGCTCGTTCGGCAGGAAGATGCGCGTCGGACAGCTCTCGATGATGGCCGGCGCGATGCTCGACGTCTCGATGTCGGCGAGGCTCTGCGTGGCGAACACGACGCTGGCGTTCTTCTTGCGCAGCGTCTTGAGCCATTCGCGGAGCTGCGCGGCGAAGTCCGGGCTGTCGAGGACAAGCCAGCCTTCGTCGATGATGATGAGCGTGGGCGAGCCGTCCAGCCGGCCTTCGATTCGGTGGAACAGATAGGACAGGACCGCGGCCGCCGAACCGGCGCCGACCAAGCCCTCGGTCTCGAACGCCTGAACCGACGCCACGCCAAGACGCTCGGCCTCGGCGTCGAGCAGCCGGCCCCACGGCCCGCCAAGGCAATAGGATGCGAGCGCCTGCTTGAGCTGCTGGCTCTGGAGCAGCACGGCGAGCCCGGTCAGCGTGCGTTCCGTGACGGGCGCACTGGCAAGCGAGCCGAGCGCCGACCACAGATGTTCCTTGGCCTGCGGATCGACCGCGACGCCCTCGGACGCGAGGATCGCCGCCAGCCATTCGGCCGCCCAGGCGCGCTCGGCCGGATCGTCGATCCGTGCCAGCGGCTGGAGCTGCACGCCGTCGCCGGCCTCGTCGGCAAGCATCCCGCCCAAGTCCTGCCAGTCGCCGCCCATGCCGATCGCGGCGGCGCGAATGCTGCCGCCGAAGTCGAAGGCGAAGACCTGACCGTTCTCGTAGCGACGGAACTGCATCGCCATGAGGGCGAGCAGCACCGACTTGCCGGCGCCGGTCGGCCCGACGATCAGCGTGTGGCCGACATCGCCGACGTGAAGGGAAAACCGGAACGGGGTCGAGCCTTCGGTCTTGCCGTAGAGCAAGGGGGGAGCACCGAAATGCTCGTCCCGTTCCGGCCCCGCCCATACTGCTGACAGGGGGATCAGGTGGGCGAGATTGATGGTGGAAATCGGGGGCTGGCGGACGTTGGCGTAGGCGTGGCCGGGGAGGCTCCCCAGCCATGCCTCGATCGCGTTCATGCTCTCCGGGATCACGGTGAAGTCGCGGCCCTGGATGACCTTCTCGACCAGCCGCAGCTTTTCCGCCGCAATGGCTGGATCGCGGTCCCACACCGTCACCGTCGCGGTGACATAGGCCATGCCGGCATAGTCGGCGCCCAGCTCCTGCAGGGCGGTGTCGGCGTCGGCGGCCTTGTTCGATGCGTCGCTGTCCATCAGGACCGACGCCTCGTTGGTCATCACCTCTTTTAGGATCGCCATGACGCTCTTGCGCTTGGCGAACCACTGGCGTCGGATGCGGCTCAGCAGCTTGGTCGCGTCGGTCTTATCGAGCATGATCGCGCGGGTCGCCCAGCGATACTCGAAGGCGAGCCGGTTCAACTCGTCGAGCAGGCCGGGGAAGGTCACGCTGGGGAAGCCGACGATAGTGAGCGTGCGCAGATGATGCTCGCCCAGGCGCGGCTCCAGTCCGCCGGTCAGCGGCTCGTCGGCCAACAGCGCATCGAGGTGCATCGGCGTTTCCGGCACGCGGACGCTCTGGCGGCGTGTCGAAACCGTGCTGTGCAGATAGGTCAGCGTCTCGGCGTCATCGAGCCAGCGGACCTCGGGCACGAAGCCTTCGACCAGGTTGAGCACCCGGTCGCTGCGGTCGGTGAAGCCCTTGAGCAGTTCCCACGGATCGGCGCCGCTGGTGGACCGGCCCTCGTAAAGCCAACCTTCGGCGCGGGCGGCTTCTTCGGCCGGCGGCATCCACAGCAGGGTGAGGAAATAGCGGCTCTCGAAATGTGCGCCCTCCTCGCGGAACTGCTCGCGGCGCTCGAACTCGACTAGCGACGACACGGGATCGGGAAAGTCGGACTGCGGATAGTCGAGCGCGGGCGTGCGCTGCGCCTCGACGAAGATCGCCCAGCCGGAGCCGAGCCGGCGCAGCGAATTGTTCAGCCGTGCGGTCGTGGCGACCAGCTCTGCCGGCGTCGCGCTGTCGAGATCGGGGCCGCGAAACCTCGCTGTGCGCTGGAACGAGCCGTCCTTGTTGAGCACCACGCCTTCGCCGACCAGCGCGGCCCAGGGCAGGAAGTCGGGAAGGTTCGCAGCTTTGCTGCGATATTCGCGCAAGCTCATCATGGCCGCATCCATGTCGGGTAGCGGAGGTGACGCCGCGCCACGTCCACGAATTGCGGGTCGCGGCGGGCGGCCCACACGGACAGCCCATGGCCGACAGCCCAGATGACCAGGCCGGCGATCCACAGACGCAGGCCGAGGCCGATCGCGCCCGCCAGCGTCCCGTTGACGATGGCGAGCGAGCGCGGGGCGCCGCCGAGCAATATCTGCTCGGTCAGCGCCCGATGGACCGGGGCGAAATAGCCCGCGATCGGTTCGCCATGATCGGCCGCGCCGTTCATGCGATCAGCGCTCCACCGCCGAACGAGAAGAACGACAGGAAGAAGCTCGACGCGGCGAACGCGATAGAAAGGCCGAACACGATCTGGATTAGCCGGCGCGAGCCGCCCGACGTGTCGCCGAACGCCAGCGTCAGGCCGGTCACGATGATGATGATGACGGCGATAATCTTCGCCACTGGCCCTTCGATGCTTTCGAGGATCGACTGGAGCGGCGCTTCCCACGGCATCGACGAGCCGCCGGCATGGGCCGGAACGGCGAAGGTCAATGCGATCACGCTGGCGGTGGCGGTGAGCATGGCGCGGCGTGCGCCATGCCGAAGGGCATGGATCATGGCAGGTCTCCGGGTTGGGGGGTGGTGAGCGGTGCGAGGCGGTAGTCGCCGGTCGCGGGGTCGAGCCCTTCGACGCGGGCCAGCTCGGTCAGCCGGCGCCCGTGCGCGTCGCGGACCAGCACGGCGATCATGTCGATGGTCTCGGCGATCAGCGCGCGCGGGACCGTCACGACGGCCTCTTGGATGAGCTGTTCCATGCGGCGCAGCGCGCCGAGCGCAGTGCCGGCGTGGATGGTGCCGACGCCGCCGGGATGGCCGGTGCCCCAGGCTTTGATGAGGTCGAGCGCCTCGGCGCCGCGCACCTCGCCGATGGGAATGCGGTCGGGGCGCAGGCGCAGCGACGAGCGGACCAGCTCGGACAGCGACACCACGCCGTCCTTGGTCCGCATGGCGACGAGGTTGGGCGCGGCGCATTGCAGCTCGCGCGTATCTTCGATCAGGACGATGCGGTCGGTGGTCTTGGCGACTTCCGCCAATAGCGCGTTGACCAACGTGGTCTTGCCCGCGCCGGTGCCGCCCGCGACGAGGATGTTGGCGCGGCTCTCGACGCCGTGGCGCAACGCCTCAGCTTCGGCCGCCGACATGATCCCCGAAGCCGCGTAGTCGTCGAGCGTGAACACGGCGACGGCGGGCTTGCGGATCGCGAAGGCCGGCGCGGCGACGACGGGCGGCAGCAACCCCTCGAACCGCTCACCTCCTTCCGGCAGCTCGGCCGAGACGCGCGGAGATCGGGCGTGAACCTCGACGCCGACATGGTGCGCGACCAGGCGGACGATGCGCTCGCCGTCGGCAGCGCTCAGCAGCTCGCCCGTATTGCTGATGCCTTCGCCGAGCCTATCGAGCCACAGCCGGCCGTCCGGGTTCAGCATCACTTCGATGACGGCGGGGTCGTCGAGCCAAGCCGCGATCGACGGCCCGAGCGCGGTTCGCAGCATCCGCGCGCCGCGTGATTTCGCCTCGGTTCGGATCGGGTGGTTGGTCAACGGCTGGCCCCTGCAAAGGACCGGGCGAAGCGCCGCCCGGCTGTCGGGGCACATCAAGAGACGCAGGAATACTCGGCTCGCAACAGCTAGTTGCTGGCGTAGTAGAGGGGGCGGCAGATACGTTGCCGAGGGCGGAAGCGACCTTCCGCTACATCAGGATCAGGCGCGGCAATTCAGTCCGACTCGGGTGATGTTGAGCGTGGCCAGACATCTTCGGGGATCTCGTCCATCAACGTCTTACCGCTGGCGAAACGCCGGCCGAGTGTTTCGATAAAGCCCTCGTAGCGTTTTCGTCCCTTCACCTGTGCGGCGGCCTGATCCTCGTCGGGCAGCGGCGGCGTCACCGACAGCCAGAACCGGACGAACAGGCTCAGCGCCTCGGTGGTCAGGCCGGTGTTGCGCTCAAGCCGCTGCACCTGACGCGACAGGCGGTCGAGCCGCCGCGCGAACGCCGCTTCCATCCGGTCGGCGCCGTCCGGCGACAGGTAAGACGCGACCGCCGCCTCCACGATCGCCGAGCGTGATATGCGCCGCCGGATCGCCAGCTCGTCAACCTGCTTGGCGAGCGCGGGCGGGAAGTAGACGTTGAGCCGGGTCCGCATGGCGGCCTCCTACAATTCGATGCCGTCGCCCGGATCGAGCGACGCTTGCCGTGCGAGTCCCTGCATCCGGCGGCGCACGGCCGCCTGCCGGGCCGCGTCGTCCTGCTCGTCCTCCACGATCGCGAACTCCTGCGCGGGCGGGGCCGTCGTTTCCGGCGCGATGGCGACATGCTCCGGCAGCTCGGGCTCGCGGCGCAGTCCACCATTGGCGGCGTCCTCGGCATCGCGGACGATGCGCGCGATTTGCTTCGGATCGGCGGATGCCTGCCGCCCGGTCCAGTCATCGGGGCTCACCCCGGCCGCCTGCGGCGCGGGCGCCGACGCGATCCGCTCAGCCAGGCGGCGATCCTGATAGTAGCGCGCCTTCTTCGCGCGGATCGGATGAACGCCCGCGACCATGACAATCTCGTCGTCGGGCGGGAGCTGCATCACCTCGCCGGGCGTGAGGAGCTGACGGGCGGTCTCGGACCGCGACACCATCAAATGCCCAAGCCACGGCGACAGGCGATGCCCGGCGTAGTTCTTCATCGCCCGCATCTCGGTGGCTGTGCCGAGCGCGTCCGACACGCGCTTGGCGGTGCGCTCGTCGTTGGTGGCGAAGCTCACGCGGACATGGCAGTTGTCGAGGATCGCGTTGTTCGGGCCGTAAGCCTTCTCGATCTGATTGAGCGACTGCGCGATCAGGAACGCCTTGAGCCCGTAGCCCGCCATGAACGCCAGGGCGGACTCGAAGAAGTCGAGCCGGCCGAGCGCCGGAAACTCGTCCAACATCAGCAACACGCGATGGCGGTTGCCTTTCGGCGTCAGTTCCTCGGTCAGCCGGCGCCCGATCTGGTTGAGGATGAGGCGGATGAGCGGCTTCGTCCGCGAAATGTCGCTGGGCGGCACGACCAGGTAGAGCGTCGCCGGCCGCTCGCCCTCGACCAGATCCGATATGCGCCAGTGGCAGGCGCGCGTTACCTGTGCCACGACTGGATCGCGGTAGAGGCCGAGGAACGACATGGCCGTGCTGAGCACGCCGGATCGCTCGTTGTCAGACTTGTTCAGCAGCTCGCGCGCGGCGGAAGCAACGACAGGATGCACGCCGGCTTCGCCCAGGTGCGGCGTCGCCATCATCGCGGCCAGCGTCTGTTCGATCGTGCGCGCCGGGTCCGAGAGGAATCCGGCGACGCCGGCCAAGGTCTTGTCCGCCTCGGCATATAGGACGTGGAGGATCGCGCCGACCAGCAGCGAGTGGGAGGTTTTCTCCCAATGATTCCGGCGCTCCAGCGACCCTTCGGGATCGACCAGCACGTCGGCGACGTTCTGCACGTCGCGAACCTCCCACTGGCCGCGCCGCACCTCCAGCAGCGGATTGTAGGCGGCCGAGGCGGCGTTGGTCGGATCGAACAACAGCACGCGGCCGTGCCGCGCCCGGAAGCCCGCAGTCAGCGTCCAGTTCTCGCCCTTGATGTCGTGGACGATCGCGGATGCCGGCCAGGTGAGAAGCGACGGCACGACCAGACCGACACCCTTACCGCTCCGTGTCGGCGCGAAGCACAGCACATGTTCGGGGCCGTCGTGGCGGAGATAGTCTCGGGCGAGCCTGCCGAGCACGACGCCGTTCGGCCCGAGCAGCCCGGCGCCGCGAACCTCGCGCTCAGTCGCCCAGCGCGCAGACCCGTAGGTCTCGGCGTTCTTCAACTCGCGTGCGCGCCACACCGACATGCCGATGGCGACGGCGATCGACACGAACCCGCCCGACGCGGCGATGAACGCGCCCGTCTTGAAAATGTCAGGCGCATAGGCGTCGAAGCTGAACCACCACCAGAAGAAGGCCGGCGGCGGATAGATGCGCCAGCCGAACGCCACGAACCACGGCGGCCCCAGCTCGGGCTGATAGGCGAGCGCGGCGGCGGTCCACTGCGTCGCGCCCCACACCCCGGCGAGCACGATCAGAAACACGATGATGATCTGGCCCCAGAGGATTTTGGTCGCGGACATAGGTTCTCTCCTGAGTCAGATACCGAGGCCGCGCTTGCGGCCGAGCGTCCAGTCGATGCCGCCGCCGGCGCGGACGATGCCGGACACCTGACGGCCGAGCTGCTGTTCGAGGGTGCTGGCCCACGGCGCGAGCCGGAAGCCGAGCCCGTCGTCGATCATGGCGAAGCGGCCTGACGTGAGCGCGAGGCGTTGGCGCACGACGCCGGCGATCTTCTCGCCAGACGCGGCGGGGCGATAGGCAAGCCCGGTCTCCCCCGCGATCTTTGCCCCAACCGCGTCCAGCTCGCGCTTGCGGAGCGTGTCGAGCATCCCGCGCTCGAACACCGTCCGCTCGCCGAAGCGGCGCGCCAGCCCTTCGCGGATAAGATGGTCGGTGCGCGCGTCCATCGCGCGGCGCACCTCGGCGCCGAACCCGCCGTCCGCGACGCTGGCGCCACGCTCAAGCAACCGATGGTCGAGCCAGGTCGCGCCGGGCGCTTTCACCTGTGCGGCGAGGTCGAGGTCGGACCGCGTTGCAAGGATAAGCGTCGGCTTCTCCTCGCCGGGCCGGCCGACGCCGCGCAGTTCGACGATGCCGCCTAGCTTGGGGCTTTGCTCCAGCGCTTCGATGCCGGGCAGCCGGACATGGTGAGTGCGCCCGTCCGTGCCGTCGATCACGGCATAGGCCACGCCATACAGCTCGTCGTGCAACCCCTTGTCGATCAGCCGGCCGGCGATCTGCTTCTCGGGCGCACTGGTGACGACGGCGTAACTGTCGAGCGGCCGATCCTGCCCGCGGTCTCTCAGCGCGGCGCCGATCGTGCGGATGATGTCGCCGCGCGCGCCCAGCTCGCGCAGCTTCGCCGCCGCACCTTCCGCGACCGCCCATTGGCCGGTATCCCCTTCGGCTGCGAGCCCCATCGTTTCCAGGTGCTGTAAGCGCCCGACCATCAAACGGCGGAGCCGCGGATCGTCCGGGCCGGGGCGCTCGGGGCGCAGGTCGATCACGCCCAGTTCGTCGGCGGAACGCTGGATCTCGGTATCGAGCCGGGTCCAGCGTTCCGCCGTCACCTCACGGTCGAGCGCGCGCTGCACCTCATGTTCGGGCTTCGGCCCAAGCTCGGCGAAGGCCAGGTCTTGCGCGCGCGAGCGGAGATTGTGGCTGATGTAGTCGCGGGAGATGACGAGATCGGCGCCCTGATCGGTAACGCCGCGCACGAGCAGATGGACGTGCGGATTGTCGGTGTTCCAGTGATCGACCGCGACCCAATCGAGCCGCGTGCCCAGGTCGGCCTCCATCTGCCCCATAAGGTCGCGCGTGTATTCGCGCAGGTCGGTCAGTTCGGCGGCGTCCTCGGGCGACACGATGACCCGGAAATGATGCCGGTCATCCTTGCACCGCTCGGCGAAACCGCGATCGTCGGCGTTGTCGCCGGCCGCGTCGAACATCCGGGTAGGCGAGCCGTCGCGGGTGACGCCTTCGCGCTTCAAATAAGCGACGTGCGCGGACAGCGGCGCCGAGCGCCGGCCACCCCGGCTGCGGGTGGTCACGGGCAGCATCTTGACCATGACGCGCCGGCCCGAGCCGAATAGGCGACTGCGGGCGAAGGCGGTGCGTCCCCGCCCGAAGGTCGATTGCGCACCCCGGCGCGCGCCGCTGGCGCCACCGCGCCGGCCGCCGCTGTGGATCGCGGCAACGCGAAGCACCTCGGCGACCAGGCCGCGGGCATTGCGGCCCTGCGCCTTGCTGCGCTTGGCCTTGCCCGGCCGGACGCGGAACTCGCTGTCCTCGCTCACGGCCGGGCCGCTTTCGGCCGAAAATGGCCTGTGGTGCCATTCGAGGCGCTGTTCTTGCTGGCTTTTCCCTTCCGCGCGGCACGCGCGCCGACCGATGCCCCCGCGTGAAGCCACGGAAAAGCTTCGGCTTTTCGGCTGAACGGGGCGCTGCTTATATCTTGCCCTCGTCTGTCCCTGCCGTTTTCCTCCTCCCCAGCGCCTTTACTGCTTCGGACGGATGAAGGGTGCGACAGGCCGATCATTGCGGTCGGCCCGCGCGGGCGCGGGACACGAACAGCGTGTCGCGTGGCTCATTGGTGGACGGATCGGTAGCGCGAACGTCGCCGGATGTCGGCCGGTCGGTCGGCAGCTCGGACGCGGCTTCTTCGCCGTCCGACTGCCCGGCGACAGCTTCCGAAGCGGCGCTGGCGGTGCGGACGAACAGCGTCGCACGACGCCACGCGAACGGATCAGGCATAGCAGTCGCCGCCACCTCCACCGCGCCCGATGCGCCCGTGATCGGTGCGAGCTGGGCGAGATAGCCGACCGTCTCGCCGGGCAGCGGACGGCCGCGCGACACGAAGTCGTCGTAGCGGCCCGGTCCCGCATTATAGGCCGCCAGCATCGCGCTGGTGTTGCCGTAGCGGTCGTGCATCTCGCGCAGATACGCCGCGCCCGCCATGATGTTGTCGCGCACGTCGAACGGATTGGGGCCGAGGCCGTAGCGGGTGCGTAGCCCCGCCCAGGTCGCAGGCATGATCTGCATCAAGCCCATCGCCCCGGCGCGCGACACGGCGCGGGCATTGCCGCCGCTCTCGACGCGCATCACCGCCCATATCCACGCCTCGGGGATGCCGAACCGCCGCGCGGCGGCGGTGACATGAGCGGCGTATGGATGCACAGGCGCCGATCGAGCGACCGGCATCTCCTGCGCCATCGCCGGGGCCGGCGCGACGCCGCCGGACAGCAGGACGACGGCGAGCACCACTGCCGATCCGACTCCGCTCCGCCGCCAGCCTGCCGGCGTGCTCCCTTCGGTAAAGGGTGCGCGCGGAGCGCCGGCCTTTGGCCGCCCTTGACCTGCGCTGCGCGCCCCGGCCGGCCTACGACCGAGCGGGACGGAGGGATGAGACGGCCCATCCGCGAACAAAGGGATGATAGCGAAGCGCACGGGCTCAATCCTGCTCGCGTGACTTGGGCTGGCGGTTCCAGCGCAGCGACCATGCCGACTTGTCATTGCCGTTCTGGAACAGGGCGGCGCGGATCGGCTGGGGAAAGCTGGGATCGTCGATGCGCAGCGAGACGTAGTCTCCGGCGCGCTCGCCGCTTTCATTCCAGCCAGCGCCGATCTCCGGCCCTTCGTCGCTGTCGCCGCGATGGATGCGCCAATCGGGCGCCTTGTCGGCATCGCTCGGATCGGCTGGAACGATGGAGATACGGATGTCGAGCGTGGCCGTCTCGATGATGCCCTCGTATCCCTTGGCGGTGCGGAAGAAGCTGCCGATCTGCATGATGATCTCCTTTGGGTTGGCAGTTGAAAAGCGGGTCAGCGCCAGGTGAGCGGCGCGTCGGGTGTATCGCGGGTGAGGATCGGGATGGCGCGGCCGAGCACGGCCGAGGCCGGCAGCGGCCCGAAATAGCGGCCGTCCATGCTGTCGGCGTGATCGGGATTGAGCATCAGCAGCTCGCCGGCGCGCAGCGGGCGGCAGCCTTGCCAGACCGGCAACGGGCGGCCCCGGCCGTCACGCTGCCGGGCGACGACGACGGGCCGCCCATCGACGCTCACTACTGCGTTGATGCGGCACACGCTCTGCCCCGGCCGTGCCGCGACATGCTTCAACAGCGGCACCCGCTTGCCGAGATAGCCGCGCTCCGCCAGCCAGTGCGCCAGGGCCGGCGGCGGCGTCACGGCGACCAATGCACCGTTCGGCGGATCGGGAAGCGGCTCGATCCGGTAGACCCCGATCGGCGCGCTCGCGCTGGCGTTCCAGACGATGCGCGGGAGCGGATCGAATACCGCCACGGCGAGGAACGACGCGCCGAACAGCGACGCGGCGGAGGCCGTCGCAATGGCCCATCCACGGCGGGTCATCGCTCGATCTCCCGGCGTTTGAGCCACGCGCGATGGCGCTCCATCGTATAGGGGCGCGGCGGTTGACCGGCGGCGATGCGGTTGTGGACGTGCCGCCAATGATCCGGCGCGGCGTCGCACGGATCGACGCCGGCCGCCTCGGTCGCGTCGATCGCGGCGAGCACTTGGCTGACCTTGGGCCAGCCCTCAATCTTGAGCAGAATATCGCCGCCCGGCCGCACGAACGGCAGCGTTGTGAACGGCTCGTTCGCGCGGACTGCGCGCACGATGTCGATGCGCGAGCTGACTGTGCCATAGTCGTTGGCCGCCCAGCGGACGAACGCGAAGATCGCGCCGGGACGGAAGCGAACGATACGGCGGCGGCGATCGACGATCTCGTCCACGGCGACGCGGCCGAACCTGATCCAGTGCTCGACCCGCTTCTCGATCCAGGTCAGTTCGACGCGCGTCATGCCGTCCTCTGACGGCTGGCCGTGGCGCATGGGTGACGGCGGGATGGTCATCGCCGGCTCCGGGCGATGGCTGAATCCGCGCGCGGCATAAGGTCGTCCTGCCCCGGATCGGAGGTCGAATGTTTGATGCCGATGTCGGCCCAGGCGCGCAGGTCATCGACCGAATAGACGACGCGGCCGCCGATCCGGCGGTAGGCTGGCCCGGTCCCGAAGTAGCGGTGCTTTTCGAGGGTGCGGCCGGAGAGGCCGAGAAAGCGAGCGGCTTCCGGCGTCCGCAAGAAACGGGGCGGTAAATTGGCGAGCGTATCGGACAAGGGACGGCTCCTGCGGGCGGTGGCGACAGGAGGCGTAAATGACAGGCTGGAACGGGCCGGGTGGGGTATGAAGATGTGCGGCTGCACGGATGCGACCCCCTGCGGGGCGCCGGCGGAAGAGGACGTTCAGCGGATACGGAGCAGTTTGCGGTAGTCGCCGTTCATCATCGCGATGCCGTCGCGAACCAAGCGCACCACGAACGAGCGCGAGGCCGACATTTTCCAGTCACTCGCGGATAGCTTGGTCGCGTCGTCGCGCCCCAGCGCCGTCGCGATCTGGCGATAGGTCGCACCCTCGTCGCGCAGGTCGAGCGCGCGGAGTATCAGGCTCAG
>JAIEPP010000423.1 GCA_019748335.1 Xanthobacteraceae bacterium | reverse complement strand
TGTATAAGCCGCCGGGCTGGAGGCCCGCGGCTTAACGCTTCCTCCAGACCATATCCCTGGCCGCGATCAGCCCGCCGCCGGCGATCAGGATCGCGGCGATGGCGATCGTCGCACTCGGTGCGGCATAGCCTGCGAGAATCAGGAACGCCGTCGACAGCAGCGGCGTCGCGTAGGACGCGGCGCCGAGCACGCGGATATCGCCTCGCTTCATGCCGATGTCCCAGACGAAGAACGCGGCGCCAACCGGACCGATGCCGAGCGCTGTTATCGCAAGCCACTGCCCCGTTGTCTCCGGCCACACCGTGGTCTCGACCGCGCCATGGACGAGGGCGGCAAGCAGCGCGGTCGCGAGACAGAAGCCGGCGACCGCATCGGTCGGCACCGCCTTGAGCCTGCGCGACATCACCGAATAGGCCGCCCACACGAAGGCGGCGACGAAGGCCGCAGCGAGGCCCGGGATCTGGCTTGGCGCAAACCCGCTGCCGCCATTGCCGGCGAACAGCAGCACCGTGCCGGCCAGCCCAAGCAGCGCGCCGATGATGTGATGCGGCGCCAGCCGCTCGCCCGGCAACAGCGACGAGAACAGCACGATCAGCAGTGGCCAGAGATAATTCAAGAGCCCGGCCTCGGCCGGCGGCGCGAAACGCAGCGCCAGGAAATACAGCGCGTGATAGCCGAACAGTCCGCCGACGCCGACGAGCCAGATCAGCGGCGGCTGCTTCAACGCGGCGAAAGCCTGCGGGCGGAAGATGAAGCTCGCGAAGGCGACGGCCGCGCCGATCGCGAATGTCATGGCAGCGAGCTGGAACGCCGGAATCTTGCCGGTCGCGACCGTCATCACCGACAGCAGCGACCACATCAGGATCGCGGTCAGTCCGATCAGGGTGGCGGTTCGGGAGGTCATGGCTCAGGGTAACAATCGGCACTTCCGTCATGGCCGGGTTTATCCCGGCCATCCATGTCTTCTCATTGTCGGTTGTAAAGACGTGGATGCCCGGGACAAGCCCGGGCATGACGACTTTCTAACATCCGCTGCTGAGTATAGCGGTGGTGTGAGCCGTCAGCTCACACCATATATTGCCCGCCGTTGATCGTCATGGTCGAGCCGGTGATGCCGCCGGCCTCGTCGGCGGCGAGGAACACCACCGCGCGGGCGATCTCCTCGGGCTCGCCGAGACGGTTGACCGGGATCAGCGGCAGGATGCTTTTCTCCAGCACTTCCTTCGGCACCGCCTGCACCATTTCGGTATTGATGTAGCCGGGGCAGATCGCGTTGACGGTGATGCCGCCCTTGGCATTCTCCAGCGCCAGCGCCTTGGTGAAGCCGATGTCGCCGGCCTTGGCAGCCGAGTAATTGACCTGACCGAACTGGCCCTTCTGGCCGTTGATCGAGGAAATGTTGATGACCCGGCCGAATTTTCGGGCCCGCATGCCCTCGATCACCTGGCGCGTCATGTTGAACAGCGAGCCGAGATTGGTGTTGATGACCGCGTTCCACTGATCCAGCGTCATCTTGTGGAAGGCGCCGTCCTTGGTGATCCCGGCATTGTTGACGAGCACGTCGACCGGCCCGAGCTCGGCCTCGACCTGCTTGACCCCTGCGGCGCAGGCATCGAACGAACTGACGTCCCATTTGTAGACGGGAATGCCGGTCTCGGATTTGAACTTGTCGGCGGCGGTGTCGTTGCCGGCGTAGCTCGCCGCAACCTTGTATCCGGCAGCCTTCAACGCCTTGCTGATCGCAGCGCCAATGCCTCGCGTACCACCCGTAACCAATGCAACACGTGCCATGTCTCACTCCTCCCTGACGGTCGATTTGTACGCCGGAATTGTCCCGGTCATTTTGACGAAGCTCAATCCTGAGATTTGAAGCGCCGCCGGAAGCGCTCCAGAGATGAAAATGCCCGGCGCGAGACCGGGCATTTCATCTTTATCAATTCGGGCCGCGGTTGACAGATGATCTTTTCATCATTCAACGCACCAATCTGCCTCTCATTCAGTCGCGTGCGATGCACATCGCGATGCCCATGCCGCCGCCGATGCACAGCGTGGCGAGGCCCTTCTTGGCGTCGCGCTTCTGCATTTCGTGCAGCAGCGTCACCAGCACGCGGGCACCGGAAGCGCCGACGGGGTGGCCGATCGCGATCGCGCCGCCGTTGACGTTGACCTTGGACGTATCCCAGCCGAGGTCCTTGTTGACCGCGCAGGCTTGCGCGGCGAAGGCCTCGTTGGCCTCGATCAGGTCGAGGTCGCCGATGCTCCAGCCGGCCTTCTTCAGCGCGGCGCGGGAGGCCGGGATCGGGCCGGTGCCCATGATCTTGGGATCGACGCCGGCCTGGCCCCAGGAGACGATCCGGCCGAGCACCTTCTTGCCTTCCTTGGCAGCCTGCTTGGCGGTCATCAGCACCACGGCGGCGGCGCCGTCATTGATGCCCGACGCGCTGCCGGCGGTGACGGTGCCGTCCTTCTCGAAGGCAGGCTTCAGCTTGGCCATCGCGTCGATGGTGGCGCCATGGCGCGGATATTCGTCGTCGGCGACGATGATGTCGCCCTTGCGGGACTTGATGGTGACCGGGACGATTTCGTCCTTGAACTTGCCGGCCTTCTGCGCCGCCTCGGCCTTGTTCTGCGAATGGACCGCGAACTCGTCCTGCTGCGCCCGGGTGATCTGGTACTGGCGGGCGACGTTCTCGGCGGTGTTGCCCATGTGGTAGCCGTTGAAGGCATCCCACAGGCCGTCCTTGATCATGGTATCGACCAGTTCGAAATTGCCCATCTTGACGCCGCCGCGCAGGTATTGGGCGTGCGGGGCCATGCTCATGGATTCCTGGCCGCCGGCCACGACGATTTCGGAATCGCCGTTGAGCAGCGCCTGATAACCCAATGCGACGGTGCGCAGGCCCGAACCGCAGAGCTGGTTGACGCCCCAGGCCGGGCTTACCACCGGGATGCCGGCCGCGATCGAGGCCTGGCGGGCCGGGTTCTGGCCCTGCGCCGCGGTGAGGATCTGGCCCATGATGACTTCGGAGACCCGGCCGGGCTCGATGCCGGCCCGCTCCAGCGCGGCCTTGATGGCGATGGCGCCGAGGTCATGGGCCGGGGTGGTGGCGAAGGCGCCGTTGAAACTGCCGACCGGGGTGCGGGCGGCGCTGACGATGACGACATCGTCTGACATGGACATCTCCTGAGGTTGAGGTTTCTTGAATCTCGACGGCGGGCGGGCCGGATTGGCGGGCCAGTCTCTCATGCTATCCTGTTAACGTCGTTGACCCATGTCAACGGGCCACCGGCCAGAATCCCGCCGCGGCGCATTCAAAATAGCGCGCTTGGCGGTTTGCCGAGCAGTGTCCATGCCTTGGAATTAACCGTGCCGCACAAAACGGTAGCCGAACCGCATTGAAAATGCTTACTTTGCTGCGTTGCGTTGCTCGTCTGCCCGTCGGCGATGCCGTCGGGTTCCCCGCTCTCGGTGTGTATATGTGAGCCCATGGCAAAGTCAGACCAACCCACCACGATCAAAAAATACGCCAACCGGCGGCTCTATAATACCGGCACCAGCACCTATGTGACGCTCGAGGATCTCGCGGCGATGGTGAAGGACGGCGAGGATTTTCTCGTCTATGACGCCAAGACCGGTGACGACATCACGCGCTCGGTGCTGGCGCAGATCATCTTCGAACAGGAAAACAAGGCCGGGCAGAATCTGCTGCCGACCACGTTCCTGCGCCAGTTGATCCGCTTCTACGGCGACAGCATGCAGATGGTGGTTCCGAAGTATCTGGAACAGTCGATCGACACGCTGACCCGCGAGCAGGAAAAATTCCGCAAGCAGCTCACCAACACCTTCAGCGGGACGCCATTCGCGCCGCTCGAGGAACATGTCCGCCGCAACATGGAATTGTTCCAGCAGACCTTCTCGATGTTCAAGCCGTTCGTGCCGCCGCGCGCCGGATCGACCGCGCTGGAGCCGGAGAAGGCGCCTGAGCCGGTGGCCGAGGAAACCAACATCGACGACCTGCGCCGTCAGATGAAGGAAATGCAGGACCGTCTCGAGCGCATGTCGAAAGAGCCGAAGAAGGAAGAGTAGGACTCTTCTCAAGCTCAGCATCATTTGAGTCGTCATGGCCGGGCTTGTCCCGGCCATCCACGTTTTTAGGCTGCGAGTAAGATGTAGCCCGGATGAAGCGCAGCGAAATCCGGGAACGTCTCGCGGGCGGCAGGCAGTTTTCCCGGATTGCGCTGCGCTTCATCCGGGCTACGTGACGGCTAACCCGCCGCCGGCAATACCGTCTCCGCTGCCACGCTCCACGGCCGCTGCGGCGACGCCAGCCCGATCAGGCGGCCCTGAATGTAGTCGCAGCCCCATTCGCGCAGCATCACGGCGGCTTCTTCGTCCTGCACCCACTCCGCCACCGTCTTGATCTGCAAGCGGCGGGCGAGATCGATCAGCGTCTGCACGAAGGCGCGATCGTCGGCGGAGCGCGCGATGTTCTGCACGAAGGCGCCGTCGATTTTCACGATATCGACGCCGAGCTTGCGCAGGTTGCGGAACGAGGTGTAGCCGGCGCCGAAATCGTCGATCGCGATCCGGCTGCCGAAATTCTTCAGCCGGGTGATGAAGCCCCGGACGTCGTCGATATCCTGGATCGCAACGGTTTCGGTGATCTCGACGATCAGCCGCTCGCCGACGCCGGGATGCGCCTGCATCAGCGACTCGATCGAGGCCGACCAGTCCGGATCCATCGTGGTGTCGGGCGAGATGTTGAGGCTGAGTTGCACGTTCGGCGAGGCCGCGAGTTCGGCGACCGCGAGTTCGAGCACGCGGTGATCGACCAGCCGGATCAGGCCGAGCCGCTCGGCGACGGGGACGATGTCCGGCGCCAGCAGCGCCTGGCCGTCGGCCTGCTCCATCCGCACCAGGCACTCGTAGAACGCCGGCTGCCGCGAACGCGCTTCCACGACAGGCTCGAACGCGGTGACGATCCGGCGCTCGTTCAGCGCGGTCACGATCTCGTCGGTGACGCGGATGTTGACGCGGCGCTGGGCATCGCGCTCGACGTTCGGGCGCCACAGCGAGAACGATCCGGAGCGGCGGCGCTTCGCCGCGTCGAGGGTTTCCTGGGCGCGATTGACGGCCTCATCGGCGGAGCGCGCATAACGCGGCACGCTGATGGCGCCGATCGATGCCGTGACCGACACCGGGCCGGACGCGGTCGGCACCACCTCGTCGCGGATGCCGGCGAGGAAACGCTCGGCCGCGACATTGGTGTCGTCGACGGTGCAGTTGCGCAGGATCAGGCCGAACTTGTTGCCGGAGAATCGCCCGAGCACATCGCCGCCGCGCAGCCGCACCCTGATCCGTTTTCCGACTTCGGCGATCACGGCGTCCGCGACGTCGAAGCCGAAGGCATCGTTGACGCGCGCCAGGTGATCGATCCCGATCAGCATGAAGGCGCAGGACGAGCGCAAACGCGCGGCCTCCTCGATCGCTTCCGCCAGCGAAGCGATCAGATGGGTGCGATTGAGTTCGCCGGTGAGCGGATCGTGCCGCGACAGCCGCATCAACTGCTCGTCGCGGGCATGGCGCTCATTGTCGACGCGGACGATGCCCTGCGCGCGCGCCGGCTGGCCGTCCGGACCGGCGAACCAGCAGCCGGTCTCCTCGATCCAGATCACGGGTGCCGACGTCGAAGTCCGCACCCCGTATTCGATCCGGTAGGCCACCCCGTCGCCGCGCGCCGGAGCGGTCTGGCCAAGCGCGTCGGAGCGGATCGAACGTACCGGCTCGATCAATTTGGCAAACCCGGTACCGCTGGCGAGCGCCTCGGGCGGAATGTCCGTGAAGACCGAGGCGGCGTTGTCGCTCCAGGCGATGGTGTCGGCCGCAAGGTCCCACACGAATGTCGCCTGCCCGAGCGAGGCCAGGATGCTGGAAGCTTGCGGGACGGGGGGCATCGGGTCGCCTCGATTCGGGACACCGCCGGGTGATTCCCACACAAGAGGATAATGGCTGTTTCGAATCACAGGCTAGGCAAAGTTCATAAATAATCTGGAAACCACGTTTTAAAGGTCTCCCGAACCATCCCGGAACCAACGGCACCCGATCGGCATAGGCCTTGCGAGGATCAGATCGCTACGGGGCATAACGTCCCAAAACGTGACAGTTAACCGTTACGGTGTGCGATGCTGGATATCGATCGATCAGAACAGGTGCTGGACGGCGAGGTATTGGACGCCGAGGCGACCGCTTGCGTCGAACTGGTGCCGGTGGCCCAGAACGTGCGCCGGACCTCGAAGCTCGCCATCGTGCGGCCCGATCCGACCTTCGTCACCCATTTGATCGCGACGGCGGCCCAGGCGCCACAGACCTGCACCCTGCGGCGCGGCTCCCTGGCCGATGCGCAGTCCGCCTACGGCGCCAGCCAGATCCGTCGCTACAGCATCGGTTTCCGCACGCGGCAAGTCGCGTAGACTAAGATCAAGACAACCAAATCATCTCGAAAACGGCTCAGCGCTGTGGCGTGTCCGGCGACGGATGCGAACCGCTGCCCGGCTGCAATCCCGGCGACGGCACTTCCGGCGAGGACGCATGGGGCGCGACTTCCGGTGGCGGCTCGGGGTGATGCTGCACCACGGAGTCAGCGACCGGGGCCGCCGGGGCGACTGAAGTGGCCGGGGCGACTGAGGTCGCCGGGGGTACCGACGGCGCAGGTTCAGGCGCGGGATCGAATTGGGGTTCGGCTGCCGGCGCTTCGACCTTTGCGGCGGCCTTCCGCGAAACCGCTGGCGCAGCCGCCACAACGGCGCCGCGCCGCGTGCGCAGAGCGAGGCCGGAAAGGAAATCCACCATCGACAGCGCCACCAGCAGGAAATAGGTCGAGGTGCCGAACTTCGACCACAGCACGAATTCGGCCGTGGCCGCGCCGAACACGATCAGCGACAGCAGATGGTCGGTGAGATATTTGGCGCCGGGCCGCGCGCCTTTGATGACTTCGCACATCAACAGCAGGATGCCGAGCGTGAGCAGCACGTCGCTCAGCGTGATCGGCCATTCCGCCCCGGACATCAACGTCAGCTTCACCAGCGGATCCGTGAAGGAAACCGTGGGCATCAGGAAGACGATGATGTTGTAGATCGCGAGCGGGATCAGAAGCAGCGGAAAACCGACCATGGCGAGGCCTTGCTCAAGAAAACCGGAACGTCCCCGGGCGAAGCATATGCTTCGCCGCCGGGAACCGTTACCCCACTCGTTGGCCGAATTCAGGCAGACGCCGCACGCAGCGGCGACTTATCCCGTGTCCGAGCAGAATTCCCCGATTGAGGATTCCCGCCCGGGATTCGAGCTCAAGACTCTTGGCTCAAGACTCTTTCTTGGCCTTCAGGACCTGACGGCCCTTGTACATGCCGGTCTTGAGGTCGAGGTGGTGCGGACGGCGCAGTTCGCCCGAATCCTTGTCCTCGGCGTAGGTCGGCTTCTTCAGGGCGTCCGCCGAGCGGCGCATGCCACGCCGCGAGGGCGATGTTTTTCTTCTGGGAACGGCCATAACGGTCCTCTAGGGATGTTGTCGGAGGGCATCGTCCTGAGCCGGAACGCCCAGCGCTTCGCGCGGGCTGCGATGCCGATAAGGCCGCGCTTATAGAGGATGGGCTGGCGTAAAGCTAGGCCGGGCGACGGTTAAATCGGGCCCAAATTGGCTCAAAAAGCGCGATTTTCGCTCCAGCAGCGTTGCAGGGCGGCCGCATTGGCCCGCGCCATATAGGTCCCGGCCAGACGGCGCACCCCGGGGCCCGGATTACGGGCGCTGCGCCTGACCGGATTGGGCAGGATCGCCGCCAGCAGGGCCGCTTCCCGCGGCGACAGGGTCGCCGCCGAATGGCCGAAGGCATACATCGATCCCGCCTCCGCCCCGAACTGGCCGGAGGGGCCGAGTTCGGCGATGTTGAGGTAGATTTCCAGCACCCGCTGCTTGGGCAGCATCAGGTCGATCCACATCGCCAGCGGCAGCTCCAGCGCCTTGCGCACCACGCTGCGGCCCGGCCACAGGAACAGGTTTTTGGCGACCTGCTGGGTGATGGTCGAGCCGCCGCGGGCAACCTCGCCGTCCTCGGCGTCGTCCATGACGTCGCGCAGCGCGTCCCAGTCGACGCCGTGATGGCTGCAGAACTTGGCGTCCTCGGAGCTCACCACCGAGCGCGGCAAGGAAGGTGAAATCGCGCTGAAGTCGATCCATTGCCGCGAGACGGGCGCGCCCTTGAGCCAGCGCCAGGCCATTAGCGCCGAGACCGGATGGCCGCTGCGGTAGAACGGCGTCGCCAGATAGGGCAGCAGCAGCACTACCAGCAAAACCAGCCCCAGAATTCGGACAATGCGCAAATGGATGCTTCCGGTTCAGCCCCGCGGGGCGGGGCCGATGAATTAACCCCGTCGATGAATAGACCCCCGCGCGAGTGACATCTCCATGATAATTCGCGGGTTTTCCAGCACTTTCAGGGCGTTTGGGCCGCTTCGGCGGAATTGACGAAGGGCCCGCCATCAACGATTGTCCGGCCAAATTCGACCTAGAGCTATTCTTGAAGCTTTCCTTGGAGCCATCCTGGATGACGACCGTGACTTTCGACTTTGCCAAACGCCTGGACCAGACCGCGGAAGACACCGAAGCGCTGCTGGCGAAGCTGCTGTCCGACACGCTGTTATCAGACGAAATCGCGCGGCCGAAGCGGCTGATGGAGGCGATGCGCTATTCCAGCCTCGGCGGCGGCAAGCGGCTGCGGCCGTTTCTGGTGGTCGAGAGCTCGGCGGTTTTCGGCGTGCCGCGCGAGGCCGCCCTGCTGGCCGGCGCCGCGCTGGAATGCATCCACTGCTATTCGCTGATCCATGACGATCTGCCGGCGATGGACAACAGCGACCTGCGCCGCGGCCGTCCCACCCTGCACAAGAAAACCGACGACGCCACCGCGATCCTGGCCGGCGACGGGCTTTTGACGCTGGCGTTCGACATCATCACCCGCGACGAGTTGCACAAGGACCCCACGGTGCGACTGCTGCTGACGCGTGCGCTGGCGCGCGCCTCCGGGATCGGCGGTATGGTCGGCGGCCAGATCCTCGACCTCGCCGGTGAAGGCCGCTTCGGCGACCGCGAGCCGGTCGACGTGGCGCGGCTGCAGCAGATGAAGACCGGCGCACTGCTGCGTTATGGCTGCATCGCGGGTGCAATCCTCGGCCAGTCCACGCAGAAGGAGTATCAGGCGCTCGACGATTACGGCCGCGCGCTTGGCGAGGCCTTCCAGATTGCCGACGATCTGCTCGACGTCGAGGGCGACGCGGCGGCGCTCGGCAAGCCTGCTGGCGCGGATGCGGCTCTCGGCAAGACCACCTTCGTCACCCAGCTCGGCATTGACGGCGCCAAGCAGCGCGTGCGCGACCTCCTGGCGCGCGCCGATTCGGCCCTGTCGGTGTTCGGGCCGAAGGGCGACGTGCTGCGCGCGGCGGCGCGCTTCGTCGCCGAACGCAAGAGCTGACGTGCCGACGGCGAAAAAAGATATCGACGAACTCCTCGCCCGGTTCAGGAAAATGCCGGTGCCGGTCCGCGTGGTCTACGCGCGGCCGCGCACCTTCATCTCGATGGCCATCGGCGTCATCGCGTTTTTCCTGCTGCCGGGATCGCTGCGGCTGGTGACACGGCTGCTGGTCGGGTGGGATATCTTCGTCGCGCTCTATCTGGTGCTGGTTTTCACCATGGTGCTGCGCAGCGGTATCGCGCATATCCGCCGCAACGCGGTGCTGCAGGATGACGGCCGTTTCCTGATCCTGCTGGTCACAGCGATCGGCGCCTTTGCCAGCATCGCCGCCATTGTGTTCGAGCTCGGCGCCTCGAACCGCAGCGCCTCGGGGCTGGCGCTGGCGACGATCACGATCGCGCTGTCATGGGCTGCGGTCCATACCGCGTTCTCGCTGCACTACGCCCATGAATATTATCGCGGGGCCAAACCCGGCGGATTGCAGTTTCCGAGCGGCGACAGCGATGACGCGGCCGATTACTGGGACTTCGTCTACTTCTCGTTCGTGATCGGCATGACCGCGCAGGTCTCCGATGTCGGGATCACCGACCGCATCATCCGCCGCACCGCGACCGTGCACGGCATCATCTCGTTCGTGTTCAACACCGCGCTGGTCGCGTTGATGGTCAATATCGCAGCCAGCGCGATCTGACTTTCCTGCCGGCCCGGTCTCGAACCGGGCCCGCCATGCTTGCGGCTACGGGCACACGCCCGACATGATGTTCCCGTATCCGTTGCAACCAACCGCCCGTTCCTGGCCGGTCAACGGCCGGCCGGAAGCTCCGACGCCGGCAGCGGACGAGCCAGCACCCGGGTAACCCGGCTCCGGAGAACGCCTCACGATGACGCGTCTCGGCTCCGGAGCCTCCCGAACCGCGCGCTCGCGATCCCGGCGCCCGTCGGTATCACGCTTGGCCACCGGCTTCTTCTCGCGGCGCTTCTCGCATTCATTGTCGTCGTTGATGAACGAGCCCTCGGCGCAGGTGATCTTGCTGCAGCGATCGCCATCGGCCTTGAAGCCGTGTTCGCAGGCCAGCGGACAGACCCGTGTCGTCTTCTGCTTGATCGCATCGAGCGTGTCGACACTCGCCAGTTTGGCATCGAGCTTGGTGCCGGCGTAGCGATTGAATTGCGACAGCGAACGCTGCGAACCCGAATTCCATTCGCCGTCGGCGGCACCGGTCAGGCAGCCGACGCGGCGCAGCTCGGCCTGCACCAATTTGGTGACGTCGGCCTGCGGCGCCCCCGTGTTCAGCGCCGCGAGGTTCACGCTCTTGTCCTTGTCGGCAGCTGACGCAGCAGCTTTATCCGCGGCGGCCTTGTCGGTCAGCGCCTTGTCTGCGGCAACCTTGTCGGCAGCGGCCTTTTCAGCCGCGGCGCGCTTCTGCTCGGCGGCGGCGGCCTGGTCCTGCGCCACCTGTTTGGCTTTTTCCGCTGCGAGACGCGCCTGCTCAGCGGCCTTGGCGTCGGCGTCGGCCTTCGCCTGTTGGTTCTTCTGAGCGCCCTCGGCAGCGAGCCGCGCCCGCTCCTGTTCGGTCTGACGCGCTTTTTCGGTCGCCGCGACCCGGGTCTCTTCGGCCGAGATCTTCTCGAGCTGAAGCTTGGCGAGGCTGGCGTAGAAGCCATCGGGATATTGCGACAGGAACGCATTCAGCGCGCTCTTGTTGCCGACCTGCATCGCCAGCTCGTAGTCGCGACGGACTTCGGCCTGCGCACTGAGGGCGGGCGTCGCCGGAGCGGCGGCGGCAGGGGCCGCGCGAACCGGCGACGGCACCAGCGGCACGTCTTCACCGCCGAGCGAACCATAGACGAACGGCTCCTGCCGGTTGCCGGTGGTCTTCAGCACCTCGTCGCGGACAAAGCCGAAGGCGCGGCGGACGTCGAGCCCGGGCGTCGTCAAATGATTGGCCAGCGCAGTCGTAAACGGGCTGTTGCTGCCGTCGCCATCGGCGGCGGTGGAGCCGGCCTTGGCCGAATAGGCGATCAGCACGTTCGGGCTGGTGGGCTCGACCTTGGCGAGACCCTGTCCGATCGCGCGCGTTGCGACCGAACGCTTCATCTTCTTGGAAAACGGGTTGTCGCGACAGGCGTCGAGAATGACCAGCCGCAACTTTTTCGCGGGCTCGATTGCGATCAGGACGCGGTCCAGCGAAAAGGCCTCGTCATAGATGTCGGTATCGCGTTCCAGCTTGGCATCCACCGGAATGATATAATTGGAGCCGTCGACCTCGATGCCGTGGCCGGCGTAATAGACCACCGCGATATCGGCATCGCGCGCTGCATCGGCGAAGTCGCGCAACGCGCGCCGGGTCTCGGCGGCCGGCAGGTCGCGGCGGGAATCGACGACGTCGAAGCCGGCCTGCTTCAGGGTGGCCGCTATTTTCGAACTATCGTTAACCGGGTTGGTCAGCGGCGCGACGTTCTGGTAGGCGGAATTGCCCAGAACCAGCGCCACGCGCTTCTCGGCCAAGGCCGGCTCGCTCACCAGCACAACGGCCGCGGCTGCGAGCAGCCATCGATACAATTTTAGCGATCCAGATTTCATCATGACACTACCGGAGCCTCGCACTTTCTAGCACACCGGCCTTCCTACCAGAAGCAACCGCCGGGCATTGTGAGTTGGGTCACGAACCAAGCCGGTGCGGTTCGCGCCCCCCTCTCTGTTATTAGTCCCGCAAACCTGCCGCCGGTTCGCCCGCCATCCGGCTTTTCGTTGGGTTCCCGGCCTCGAATATAGACCCCCGACGGCGGCAAAGTATTCCCGAGACGGGCGATTGCTCGGCCCGGCACGACGTGCCCCTCATACTGCGGCAAATCGTCCGTGATCGAAAACCAGGACGCCTTAAAATCAGAGGCGCCTTGGAGCCGACGAAAATGTGGGCGGCCGGGCGGATCGAGGGGCTATCCACCAGGGTGCCTATCGCGACATGGACGAAGGCACCACCGCGCACCAGGGAATAGAGCAACGAACCGCAACGACGGCAATGCGCGTCGTGGTTTGTCGCCTCGCCATGGATCATGAGATTGTCTTCGCCGCTGGTGACGCTGAACTGGTCACGCGGGATGCCGGCGACCGGCTTGAACGCCGAACCGGTGGTACGCCGGCAACCCGAACAATGGCAGTTGAGGGCATATTCGAACGCGTCGGGGACGGCATAGCGCACCGCGCGGCAGAGGCATTCGCCGGTGAGAATGCGAGCCTTCGATTTTACTGAACCCGTCACTGGCACCTCCCTGATAGCGATCCTCAATTGACCATGGCGCAACCGGGCGGTTCATGGCTTAATTCGGTTAGAACAAAATGCAATCTTCGGGAGAAACAGCCGTGAGCCATGACCGATCGACCGTGGAAGCCGTGGTCCAGCATTATTTCGACGGCCTTTACGAAGGCGACGCCGACAAGATCGGCGCGATTTTCGATCCCAGCGCCGATTTGCGCTGGGTCGAAAAGGGCGAATTGCAGGTACTGACCGTGCCGGACTGGCTCGACCGCGTCCGCAAGCGGCCGTCGGCCAAGTCTGAAGGCAAGCCGCGCGAGGATTTCATCGTCACGATCGACCGCTCCGACGACCAGACCGCCTTCGTCAAGGTGCGCTGCCAGCTGCCGCCGCGCTATTTCACCGACTATCTGGTGGCGATGAAACTCCGCGACGGCTGGAAGATCGTCTCGAAATCATACCGCTACGATCTGAAGGAATGACGGTGGTGCAGAGCGTGACCATGCGCAAGATCATCGCCATCATTGTTCTCGCATCCGGTCTCGCCGCCTGTGGCGCGATCAGCACGCTTATGAACGGCTTCAAGTACGCGAAAGCCGTCGAGAGCGAGCTCGAGCAGGCGACCGGCCTGAAGCCGGGCGTAGGTTTCAACTGGCACAATGGCCGGCTCGTTTTGGTGACCGTCACCTTCCCGAAGCCATATGACGCCAAGCCTCTCCGCGAACTTGGCGAAGTGGTGCGCGCCTCGGTCAGGAAGCAATTCAAGCA
>JAIEPP010000079.1 GCA_019748335.1 Xanthobacteraceae bacterium | reverse complement strand
ACAATATACTACCAACCAGGTCCGCCGCGTGGCGCGATCGGCTTTCGAGCTGGCGCGGACGCGCAGGAACAAGGTCTGCTCGGTCGACAAGGCAAACGTGCTCGAGGCCAGCGTGCTGTGGCGTGAGGAAGTGATCGCGCTGCACAGGGAAGAATTTTCCGACGTCGAGCTCACCCATCTCTATGTCGACAACGCTGCGATGCAGATCGTTCGCGAGCCGGCACAGTTCGACGTGATGGTGACCGGCAACATTTTCGGCGACATCCTGTCCGACTGCGCAGCGATGGCGTCGGGCTCGCTCGGCATGCTGCCGTCGGCTTCGCTGGGGCCGGTAGACAAATTCGGCCGCCGCAAGGCGCTGTATGAACCCGTTCATGGCAGCGCACCCGATATCGCCGGCAAGGGTATCGCCAATCCGCTCGGCTCGATCCTCAGTGTTGCGATGATGCTGCGCATGACGCTGAACCGGCCCGAGGATGCAGGCCTGCTTGAGAAAGCCGTCGCGACCGCTCTGGCCACAGGCGCGAGAACCGCCGATATCGCCGAGCCGGGCGCGAAGCGGCTATCGACGGCGGAAATGGGGGATGCGGTCCTGAGCGCCCTGGAGAAAGTCGCCGCCAAGGAGAAGGAGCGAGCGTGATGGCTTATGTCTCAAGACGTTCGGCACTGACGATCATCGCGGGCGGCACCGCCGCCTTGGCCGCTGGAAGGGCGCGGGCCGAAGACAAGGCCGGCCGGGTGATCTATCCGGTCGCGGTGCCGGTCTATCAGACGCAGTTCATTGCGGACCGGATCGGTTACTTCAAGGAAGCCGGTCTCGACTGCAAGCTGGTCCAGGGCGGCAGCGGCGTCAAGACGCGCGAAATCATTGCCTCATCGCAAGGCGATATCGGTATCGGCGATATCACCCATCCGATGCAGCTCAGCAACCACGGTCGCGCCGGCCGCGTGCTGATGCCGGTCGATACCCGCTCAAGTTCAGTGATGTTCATCATCCGAAAGGACCTGTTCGATCAGGGCATCAATACGCCGGAAGCGCTCACTGCCTGGAAACGACCGGATGGGCGTAAGCCGATCGTCTCGGTCTCCTCGCTCGGCGGCACCAACCATGTCTGGGCTTCCTATTACATGGAGACGATGGGGCTAGACCAGAAGGTGACGTGGATCGGGACCGGCAATGTCGATACCATGATGGGGACGTTGAAGACCAAACAGGTCGATGTGCTCGTGAGTTCGCTGTCGCTGTTGAATGACTCCAAGGAGCAGGGGTGGGGCGCCTTGCTGTTCGACGGAACGGACGAAACGATCTGGAACAAATATATCGGCGGCAAGGTCCCGGTGACGTCGCATTTCACCCTGCAATCGACTATCGACAAGGATTCCGCCAAGATGCAGGCCTTCGTCACCGCGATCTGGCGGGCGACGCAATGGCTCAAGGTGCATTCGCCCGAGCAGGTCTATGATGCGATCGAGCCTTACGTCGGCAGCACCTCGCGCGCAGCCAACATCCTTGAAATCACCGCGCTACAAAAAGTCACGGATTACGAGGCCACGATCGATGCGGCGGGATTCGCGCGCGGCGAGAAGGTCTGGTTTCGGGAAATGACCGGCATCAAGCCGCTGACAATTGCCGAAGTCGTCAGTCCGACTTTCATCGAAGTGGCGCGAAAGGCGTATCCCGCTTGAACGCTCCGACGCGATCGCCAACGTCTTCTGCCCGGACCGGCGACGCCGATCGCATTGACGTCAGGGGGCTTTCCAAATCGTTCCAGCTCGCTGGCACCGCGATTGAAGCGGTGCGTGATGTTTCCTTCAGCGTCAGGCGCGGTGAATTCGTGGCGTTGCTGGGGCCTTCGGGCTCAGGCAAGAGCACGGTCCTCAACATGATCGCGACCCTGGTGAAACCGAGCGGCGGTCAGATACTGATTGACGGCAAGCCGGTCAAAGCCGGCAAGGCGACGCCCGGCGTTGGTTACGTCTTCCAGCGCGATACGCTGTTTCCCTGGCGTACGGTTGCCGACAATGTCGGTTACGGCTTGCAGCTTGCCGGTGTCTCCGATGCCGAACGCCGGGAGCGGGTCGCTACCTCCATCGCGCAGGCGGGCCTGCAGGGGTTCGAAAATGCCTACCCATCGGCGCTATCGGGCGGCATGCGTCAGCGCGCTGCGTTGATGCGCACGCTCGTGGTGGAGCCGCAGATCCTGCTGATGGACGAGCCGTTCGGCGCGCTCGACACCCACACGAAAATCGATATGCACGAGGTTCTGCTTCGGATCTGGGACCGCGAGCAGCAAACCGTCCTGTTCGTGACGCATGATCTCGGCGAAGCCTTGACCCTGGCCGACCGCATCATCCTGTTCTCGGCGCGTCCGGGGCAGATCAAGGATATGTTCGAAGTCGACTTCGCGCGGCCACGCGACGCGGTTAAAGTACGCGAGACGCCGCGCTATGCGGAATTATTCCAGCACATCTGGCATTCGCTCGGCGAAGAATTCGTCAAGGGACGTCGCCGATGAGGACGCCGCGGCACCGGGCGAGCACGCTTTCGTGGCAGATAGCCATCTGCGTGACGGTGCTGTCGATCTGGCAGTGGGGATATGATCTGCATGCCAGATTTCCCTCGCTGGTTCCGGACTTGCTCGATCCTTATTTCGTGTCGAAGCCGTCTGAAATCTTCGAACATTTCCTGATCCTGAGCTGCCTGAAATCCAAGCTGGGCGTGTTCAACGGCTGGTTCAATGGCGACTTTGCCAAATGCATGGTCCGGAATGAAAACAATCTCTGGGTCGCCACCGCGATCACGCTGAAGAATACATTTTTCGGATTTGTCATCGGCGTGTCCACAGGTTTCGCGGCTGGGTTGCTGCTGGGCCGATCGGATCGTCTCAGCGATATCTTCCAGCCCTTCATCACCGCCGTGAATTCCATACCACGCATCGCGCTGGCGCCGATCATCGTATTGGCGTTCGGGATCGGAGATACGTCGAAGGTTGTGACGTCCTGGATCGTGGTCGTGTTCCTGATATTCTTCAATACGTTTGAAGGCGCTCGTTCGATCGACGAGGGATTCGTCAGCGCCGCGCGGCTGTTGGGCGCCAGCGAATGGCAGATCACGCGGACGGTGGTGATCCCGTCAACCATGGCCTGGGTGTTTGCCTCGTTATCGCCGGCGATATCCTTTGCGCTGATCGGCGTCATCGTCGGCGAATTCATCGGTGCGGAGCGCGGAATCGGCCGCCTGATCATCGAGTCCGAGGCGCGGGCGGAAGCCTCCGGCATGATGGTCGCCGTCATCGTGCTGATGCTGGTCGGCGTCGCGCTATCGGCAGTCATCTGGCGGCTCCAGGCCTATCTGTTGCGCTGGCAGCAGCACAATATGGCGGAGTAGGCATGTTCGCCGCGCGCCTTGATCATTGTTGACGAGGCGATAGACTGACAGCGCTCAACTGCATCAAAAGCCCGCAACACGGAGCGAGCCGGAAAAGACCAATGGCAGGAGACGGACACAGGCCGGATACCAGTTCGCCCATGACGGCGGATTCGGATAACCATGCCGTCATGGTCGCCCGCGCCAGGGCGCTGATTCCGGAGTTGCGCAATCGTGCTGCCAGGACCGAGGAGTTGCGGCGCTTGCCGCCGCAGACCGAACGGGATCTGCATGACGCCGGCCTGTTCCGGATCGTGCAGCCCAAACGTGTCGGCGGATCCGAACTGGATTATGTCGCGTTGGTCGATTGCGCCGATGCCTTGGGGCAGGCCGATGCTTCCGTAGCATGGAATTTCGCCAATCTCGCCAGCCATCACTGGATGCTCGGCATGTTTGACCCGCGCGCGCAGGCGGCGGTGTGGGACAAGGACGTCGATGCACTGATTGCCTCGTCCTTCATTTTCCCAGCCGGCCGCGCCAGGAAGGTCGATGGCGGATATGTCCTGAACGGCCATTGGCCGTTTTCATCGGGTGTCGAATCCTGCGACTGGAATATGCTTGCCAGCGTAGTGTCCTCCGATGATGAAGCCGACGGCATTGAGTATCGGATATTCCTGCTCAACAGGCGTGACTACAAGATCAACGACACCTGGAACGCGACCGGCCTTTGCGGCACCGGGTCGAACGACGTCAGGGTCGTTGACGCCTTTGTTGCAGAGCATATGACGGTTTCCGTGAACGATCTGACCGGCGGGCCGACACCGGGAAGTGTCGTCAATCCGAACGCGCTCTACGCGCTGCCGGTGTTCTCGCTGTTTCCCTATGTCCTGTCGGGCGTCGGTCTCGGTAACGCGCAGGCCTGCCTGAATGATTATGTCGAATTCGCGCGGCACCGGGCTTCGACCTACAATCGTGCCAAGGTCAGCGATATGCAGACCACGCAAATCAAGATCGCGGAGGCCTCCGCCAAGATCGACGCCGCGCGTCTGGTCATGCGCACCAACTGCATCGAAGCAATGCAGGATGCGCGACGTGGGCACGTTCCCGACATCGCGGCCAAGACGAAGCTGCGGCGCGACGGTGCCTTTTCGGTCAACCTCTGTACCGAATCCGTGTCGTTGTTGTTCGCCGCGAGCGGTGCGCGCAGCCTGTTTACTTCGGGCGCGCTGCAGCGGCAGTTTCGCGATGCTCACGCTGTGAATTCTCACCTCGCTTTCAATTTCGATGCGGCGGGAACCAATTATGGACGCGTGGCGCTTGGCCTGCCGTCCGAAAATCTGACGCTTTGAGGCCAGGCGGATGTCCGACGCACCTAAACATCCGGCCGATCCGGCCAATGAATTCGCCACCGACAACTCGGCGATCGACCCCCGCGACTTTCGCAATGCGCTAGGCACGTTTGCGACCGGCGTCACCATCGTCACCGCGATGGCAGCTGACGGGACGCCATACGGTGTAACCTGCAACTCGTTTGCCTCGGTGTCGCTGAACCCGCCGCTGGTATTGTGGAGCCTCGGCATGTTCTCGCAAGGTCTGACCATTTTCCAGAATGCCAGTCATTTTACCGTCAATATCCTCGGGGCTTCCCAGCAAGGGCTGGCATCACAGTTCGCCAAATCTTCGGGCGACAAATTTGCCGGCGTGAGCTGGATGCCGGGGCTTGGCAAGGCACCTGTCCTGGCTGACTGCGTCGCCAATTTCCAGTGCCGCGCCGCCAACCGGTACTATGGCGGTGACCACATCATTTTCCTCGGCGCCGTCGAGGCCTATGCCTATAACCGGCAGGAGCCGCTGCTGTTTGCACGTGGCGGGTTTGGTCAATTTCTTGCCGGCGACGGCAAATCCTGAACCGAGTGACCGTGCCGGGGCGTTCACGTTCAAATAAACGTCCAGATCGATTATATCTTCGCCATCTCGGCGCGATACCAGTCGCCGATCTCGCTGGCGGTCATCAACGCTACGCCGTCGTGGCCAATGACATAGTCGAGTAGCGCTTCCAGATATTTGATCCGGTGTGGTACGCCCGTAATATAGGGATGAATCGAGATTGCCATGATCCGCGCGTTTGATGCGCCTTCGAGATACAGCCGGTCGAACTGATCGGTGCAGCGCTTCAGGAATTGCTCGGAAGGCAAATGCTGGAGCGCATGGATGACGATGTCGTTGGTCTCGACCGAATAAGGGATCGTGGTGATGGTGCCGTGAGGCGTGGCGATATCCTGCGGCAGATCGTCAATCACCCAGTCGGCCAGATACTCGATGCCGTTGAGACGCAGCAGATCAAGGGTCTCCTCGGTCTCGGTCAGGCCGGGGCTTTCCCACGATCGCGGTGGTTTTCCCGAGAATTTCGCAATGGTATCGACCGCGCGTTTGATTGCGTCGGCCTGGTTGTCGAGCTTGTGCATCGGGCCCTGCATGAAACCGTGCCCCATGAATTCGAAGCCGGCTTCAAGCGCCGCGGATGCGACCCGAGGGTAGCTGTTGCAGACATTGCCATTGATCGCGAGTGTCACAGGCATTTTGCGGTCGGTCAGCGCCTTGAACTGCCGCCAGAAGCCGGCGCGCATGCCGTATTCGTGCCACGACCAGTTCGGCACATCTGGCAATAGCGGCTGGCCCATCGGCGGGCTCAGCACCGTGCGCGGCATCGCATTCTCGATTCGCCATTCCTCGACATTGAGGATGACCCAGACTGCGAGCTTCTTGCCGCCCGGAAGTGCCAGTTTTGGGCGGTCGATTTGGGCCTGATAGGGGATGCGATCGCTGAGAGCCACGAGACGTTCCTGAATGAGTGGACTATTCGGCGGCCTTGGATTGGCCGGTTGCACCCGCGTTGACCCGCGGCATGACTTTCTCGGCCATCAGGATCATCGACTGGCGCCCGAGTTCGCGATCCTTCCAGTCCTTGCCGGCATAGAGCAGCGTGCCGAAGGAGCCGGTCTCTTCCTGAAACGCCAGTAGCTGATCCGCGACGCTCTCGGGTGTGCCGTGAATGATGAGCTTGTCGCAGATCTGTTCCAGCGTTACCTCGTCGTCCGGCTGATCGCGGCGCGTCTTGAACAATTCGATACGGCCGCCGCGCTTCAGCTTGGTAAACAGCGAGCGATAATAATAGACGTACGGCCCGTCCGGATCGGTGGCATAGGCCTTTGCGGTTGCGGCGTCCTTGGCGACGAACACGCTCTTGGCGACGCGCCAATTCGCCGGATCCGCTGGGCGGCCCGCACGTTCGCAACCTTCGACATATTTAGGCCAGTGGCTTTTCACCCAGGCCGGCATCAGGAAGTTGGCCGAGATCGGGTCCCAGCCGCGCGCGGCGGCTTCCGTCACGCCTTTTGAGAATGGTGCCACCGCCGTCACCACGATCGGTGGATGCGGTCGCTGCAAGGGACGCGGAATGAAGCCTTGGCCGATGTCAGCGATCAGGGTCTTCTGAACCGACACGTTCCAGTATTTGCCCTGCAGGTTATATGGCGGCTCACTTGCCCAGATCTGAAGGACCTGGTTAATCGCTTCCAAGAACATCGCGTTCCGGTCCGCCTCGAGATTGCCAAAAACCTCCGCGTCCGACAGCAGCCCGCCGGGACTGATGCCGAAGATCAGGCGGCCGTCGAGCATGTGATCGAGCATCGCAATCGAGGCGGCCAGCGCGGCCGGGTGGGTATTCGGCATGTTGATGGTGCCGGTACCGAGCCTGATCTGTTTGGTCGCGGCGGCGAGCCAGGCGATAAAGGCGATGCAGGACGTGATATTCTCGGCCCGGTCGGTGGTGTGCTCGCCGACATAGGCCTCGGTAAATCCCAGCTCGTCAGCCAACAGGAATGCTTCGCGGTCCTCTTTCAGGGACAGCCGCCAATCCTTGTCGACAGGATGGATCGGCATTGTAAAGAACCCGAGCTTCATAGTCTGCTGTCCCCGACGGCGAGCCTTTTTATTTGGCCGTGAACGTGCTTTGTCCGCGACCTCGTGACAAGTCCTAAGTCGAGATAATCGCTCGATAAACCAGCTTGACCTTTAAGAGGGGCGACCGTCTAATCCCGGCAAAATAGCGTTATTCGGCCGGGGAGGTCACGTTGAAATGAAGGCCTCGGCTTTCGCTTATGCCCGCGCGACCAGCGTGAAAAATGCGGTTGAGCTGCTGGCCGCGCATGGCGACGGCGCCAAGATATTGTCGGGCGGCCAGAGCCTGATGCCGGCGATGAACTTGCGCCTGATTTCCCCTGAACTCATTGTCGATATCGGCGAATTGGCTGAGCTGCGCGGGATCGTGGTGCAGGGGGACATCCTCACCATCGGCGCCCTGACGCGTCATGTCGATCTCTTGAAATCCCCTGAAATAGCAATCCATGCCCCGCTGCTGGCGGATGCGATCGCCCATGTCGCGCATCCGGCGATCCGCAACCGTGGCACGATCGGGGGAAGCCTGGCGCATGCCGACCCGGCCTCCGAGCTGCCGGCCTGTATGCTCGCGCTAGAGGCAACGATCGTTGCCCGCGGTCCCCAGGGCGAGCGAAGGATTGCCGCACGGGACTTCTTCACCGGCATCTATGAGACGGCGCTTTCGTCGCAGGAATTGCTGGTCGCGGTTGAGTTGCCGACGGCTCCGCACGAATCCACACATTATTTCCATGAGTTTGCCCGCCGTCATGGCGACTATGCCATCGTCGGCCTGGCGGCACAGGCCGTCATCAGGGATGGTCGCTTTGCCGACCTCCGCCTCGGTTTCTTTGCCGTGGGTGACCGCCCGTTGCTCACGGCCGCTGCCCACAAACTAATCAACGTTGCGATTTCGCCGACCGCGCTGTCCGCGGCTTTATCCGCGCTGGACGGCGAACTTGATCCGCAGGGGGATCAACAGGCTACGCCTGCGATGCGCCGGCATCTGGCAAGGGTCCTGTTGGCGCGTTGCGTTTCGACGCTGCTGTCCCGCCCCGAACTCTGCGTGGGAGGACTGGTTTGACGGCTCCCATATCCATTTCGCTCGAGGTCAATGGCGAACGCGTCGATACCTACGTGTTGCCGCGAACCAATCTGGCGGATTTCGTCCGCGAGCATCTGAAATTGACCGGCACGCATGTCGGCTGCGAGCACGGCGTCTGCGGCGCATGTACGGTGCGCGTTAACGGCGATATAGTCCGCGCCTGCCTGATGCTGGCAGTGCAGGCTAACAATGCATCGGTCGAGACCATTGAAGGACTGTCCGACAGCGGCGAAATCGCCGATCTGCAAGCGGCGTTCCGGGATCGCAACGCGCTGCAGTGCGGCTTCTGCACCCCGGGCATGCTGATGGCTGCGCAGGATCTGCTGAAGCAATCTGCCGAACCAGATAGAGAGAAAATTCGCGAGCATCTTTCCGGCAACTATTGCCGCTGCACCGGCTATCAGGCGATTGTCGACGCTGTCGCGTCGACAGCGCGGGCACGTGTCGGGCGCGCGTCATGACGACTGATCCGGGAAAACGGGACGGACTTTCGGTCCTCGACCGGCCGAACTCCTATATCGGCAAGACGGTGCCGCGACCGAACCTGGATCGTCTGATGCAGGGCCGCGGACTTTACGTCAGCGACATCGAGCTGCCCCGCATGGCGCACGTCGTGTTCCTACGCTCGCCGCATGCCCATGCCAAAATTATCAGCATCGAATCATCAACGGCAAAGCGGATGCCAGGCGTGGTCGCTGTCGTCACCGGGCCCGAACTTGCCGCCATCATCACGCCGTGGGTCGGTGTTCTCTCGCATCTGAAGGGGCTGAAATCCGCGCCGCAAAGTGCCATCGCGACCGATCGCGTGTGCTGGCAGGGCGAAGCGGTCGCGGCCGTCGTCGCCAATAGCCGCGCCGCGGCCGAGGATGCGGCCGAACATATTTTGGTGAGCTACGAAGAGCTCGACGCCGTAACCGACATGAGTACGGCGCTCGATCCCGCTACCCCGGTGATTCATGCCTCGCTGGGCGATAACCTCGCCTTTGAGCGCAATCACGACGCCGGCACCGTCGATCAGGCCTTTGCCAACTCCGACGAAGTCGTCGAGGCGGAATTCATTTTTGGGCGACATACTGGGGTGACACTGGAGCCGCGTTCGGTCGTGGCCGACTGGAACCCGGCGGAAGCGCGGCTGACCATTTATCAGGGCACCCAGGCGCCGCACATGGTGCAGAATATCGCGGCGTTGCATCTGGGCTTGAAGGAGTCCCAGGTTCGCGTGGTCTGCAAGGACGTCGGCGGTTCCTTCGGCATCAAGGTCCACATCTATGCCGACGAGATGGCGACTTACGCGCTGTCGAAATTATTGCGGCGGCCGGTCAAGTTTGTCGCCGACCGGGTCGAGAGCTTCAACACCGACATCCATGCCCGCGACCATCGCTGTAAGGGAAAGATCGGCGTCAACCGCGACGGCACGATCACGGCGTTCGAGATCGACGATCTCACGGGGATCGGACCCTATTCGATGTATCCACGGACCAGCGCGATCGAGGCCAACCAGGTCGTCAACCTCGTCGGCGGGCCCTACGTAACCAAAAATTACCGCGCCCGCGCCCGCGTCGTATTCCAGAACAAGAACGTGATGTGCCAGTACCGGGCGGTCGGTCACCCGATTGCCTGCTCGGTAACGGAAGGGCTGGTCGATCTGGCGGCGATGAAGATCGGCATGGACCCCGTGGAAATCCGCCGCCGCAATTTGATCGCCGATGATGCTTACCCCTGCGCTTCGCCGTCCGGTTTGCGTTTTGAGCAATTGTCGCATCATGCCGCACTGGCCAAGCTGATCAATATGATGGACTACGACGCGTTACGCGCAAAACAGGCGGTGTTGCGAGCGAAGAACATCCATTGCGGCATCGGCATCGCCAGTTTCATCGAGGTCACCAATCCCAGTGCGGCGTTCTATGGCGTTGGCGGTGCGAAAATCTCCTCGCAGGATGGCGTCACCGTGCGGCTCGATGCCCAGGGGTCGGTGATCTGCCAGACCAGCATCACTGAGCAGGGGCAGGGATCGGAATCGCTCACCGCGCAGATCGTCGGCAGTGTGCTCGGCGTCTCGATGGATCGTGTCCGCGTCATTCTGGGTGACACCGACAATACGCCCTATGGCGGTGGCACCTGGGCCTCGCGCGGTGCCGGCATCGGCGGCGAGGCCGCACTTCAGGCCACTAAAGTGCTGCGCAAGAATATCCTCGATGTAGCTGCGACCATCCTGCAATCGACGCCTGGCGAACTCGATATCGTCGGCAACAGCATCGTGAACACCAGCGATGGTGCGCCGCGTATTGAATTGAACGAACTTGCGCGGATCGTTTATTTCCGCCCCGATACGTTGCCACCAGGGATCCAGCCCGAGTTGATGGCCACGCGGCATTTTGTCCCGCGCGAATATCCCTTTGCGTTCACCAACGGGGTTCAGGCGTCGTGGCTCGAGGTCGATACCGATACCGGCTTCGTCAAGCTGCTAAAGCATTGGGTGGTCGAGGATTGCGGCACCATCATCAATCCGCAACTGGTCGACGAGCAGATCCGGGGCGGGGTGGTGCAAGGCCTCGGCGCCGCACTGTTCGAAAAATGCGTCTACGACGAGCGCGGCCAGCTTACCAACGCCAACATGGCCGACTATCTGGTTCCGATGTCCGGCGAGATGCCTGACATCGACATCGGGCATGTGGTTTCACCGACACTGGAAACGGAACTCGGCGCCAAGGGCGCAGGCGAGGCTGGCACGGCAGGGGCCGCAGCCGCCGTGGCCAATGCGGTCAACGACGCGCTCCAACCATTTGGGGCGACAATTACAGAGATTCCGTTGACGCCTCAGATTATCCTGACGGCCTTGGGACGAATCTGAACAACGACTTCGTCTAGCGAACACAAGAAGAGAAGCCGATATGGACCAAGCCAAGCGCGCAGCACCAACCGAATCCGATGAAGTGCTCTACGACGTTTCCGAACACATCGCCGTCATCACGCTCAATGCGCCCGAGCGCATGAACACGATTTCGGGTCCGATGCTGAACAATCTGACGCGTCTGCTGATCCAAGCCAATGAGGACAGGGACGTCCGTTGTGTCATTCTCACCGGTAGCGGGCGCGCGTTCTGTGCGGGACTTGATCTGCGCAAGGAACGCAGTGGCGACGGCATCAGCGCGGCCTCATCGCCGACCTCGCTCGATCTGCGCAATACGCCGCCGACCGTTCTGCAAGCCATTGACAAGCCGACGATCTGCGCCGTCAACGGCGGGGCTGCCGGCTACGGTATGGATACGGCGCTCGGCTGCGATATCCGCATCATGGCGGAGTCGGCCAAGCTGGCGGCGGCCTTCGTCAAGCGGGGGGTGGTGCCGGAATCGGGCGGCACGTGGTTTCTGCCGCGGATGATCGGCTGGGCCAAGGCATCAGAGCTGATTTTCACCGGCCGCACGCTCTCCGCGCGCGAGTCGCTCGAGTGGGGGCTCGCCAACGAGGTGGTGCCGGATGCGGCCCTGATGGGACGGGCCCGCGAGGTGGCGCGGGAGATCGCGGCCAATGCGCCGCTCGCAGTCCAGGCTGCTAAGCGCATGATGCGGATGGGGCTCAACGAGACCTTCCCCGATCACGTGCATCATGTCTATCTGCAGCTTCTGCCGCTGTTCAAGACGCACGACATGCAGGAAGGCATCAAGGCCTTTATGGAGAAGCGTGAAGCGAAGTTCGAAGGCCGCTGATCCCGCTCTATTCGGCCGCAGCGCTCGCCATCGCACCCGCTTGCCTGACGGCGACGACCACCTTGATGGCGTCGTCGATGCGCTCGCGCGCATATCTCAGCGCGGTCGGCAGGTCGGCGAGCGGAAACGTGTGGGTGTGAATTCGCGTCGCATCGAAGCGCTTTTCCGCCATCAGCGCCATCGCGCGGCGGGTGGCGCTGCGGCCTTCGCCGCGGATGCCGTAGGCGTAGATGTTGTTCTTCACGAGATGCGGGAGATCCATCGTGACAGGATCGTGGGGAAACGCGGCGAGACAGATCTTGCCGCCGCGGTTGGTCATGTGAATGGCCTGATTGATCGTCGCTTCGGTGCCGGCGCATTCCACGACATAGTCCGCGCCGATGCCGCCGGTGAGCTGCCTGACGACTTCAACGGCGTCCTCGTCGTTGATATTGACGACGCGATCGGCCCCTAGTTGCTGCCCGATCGCCAACCGCTTGTTGCGAGTTCCGGTCAAGATCACCGGACTGGCGCCGAGCGCTTTGGCTACGGCCACCGCGAGCAGCCCGATCGGCCCTGGGCCGATTACCACCAAGCTCTCGCCTGCAACTAACCCTCCCAACTCTGTCAAGCCATACATTGAGGTACCGGCGGTGACGACCAACGTCGCCTCCGCGTCACTCATGCTGTCGGGCACCCGTGCCAGCGTGTTGATGTGATTGACCGCATATTCGGCGAAACCGCCGTCGGTGGTAAAGCCGTTGGCCCGATGACCTTTCTCCGGCTTTCCGTAGTTCAGACATGACGTGTACATGCCCTGACGGCAGCGCTTGCACTGGCCGCAGCCCGCATGGATTTCCACGCTGATCCGCTCGCCAATTTTGAATTCGTCAACGTCAGGCCCGAGCGCGGCTACCGTGCCCATATATTCATGGCCTGGCGTGAAATTCTTGTTGAAGGGTAGGCCGCCGAGAATGCTTGCCGGCGAGCCCGAATGGATGATCTCGAGATCGGTCGCGCAGATCGCAACGGCGTCGATGCGGACCAGAACCTCGGCGCGTGCCGGAATAGGCACCGGTTTTTCGCGCAGCATGAGTTGCTCGGGATCACCCAGCACCCAGGCTTTCATCCGGTCCGGAACAGGAAGGTCGGGCGATGTCGTGACGCCGGCAGGCTGGTACATGGTGCGGATCCTCCGGCGCGAAGTTTACCGGAAATCACAGGTTGACGAAATTCCCTGGTGCCTGCGTCAGCAACCTAGGTCACGCTAAAGTCGCAACCGGAGGGTTATTTCAACGCGATCCTCCAATGCTGTGCCTCTGCGTGTGCAGCGCTCGCCCTGGGTGTTGCCCCAAGCCAAAGGTAAGGCGGCTTTGCTTCAGGAGGGCTTCGCGACCTCAGCCAAACGGTTTCGTTCACGTCACAGTGTT
>JAIEPP010000471.1 GCA_019748335.1 Xanthobacteraceae bacterium | reverse complement strand
TCGGCCACAGCGGGCGGAAACCTTTAGCGAATCCTTAATGTAGGCGGATGGATGGGGACGCGACCCCCTGTCGCAGGGGGAGCGGAGCCCGTCCGTTGGCGTCGAAATCGGGGCATTATTGAGGCGACTGTCTTCAATGCGGCCGCCAGCCACGTTCCCGGATCAGAAATGGCGCCCGATTCGGGTTCAATCCGGCGTCACCTCGCCGATCGCTAACGGCATCTATTCATTCATGGCCATCGGTCGATCCGGCACGGGCGATCGCGGCGGTCCATGATTTCGGCGAGAACCGATGATTTCCAGAATGTCGAAGCCGCCCGGCGAACTCTGGCGCAAAACGAGGAGGCGTTCTGGCACGTTCCCGCCTGCAATCTGAACCATATAAAGGTGTAGGGCGTTTTCGGACGCTGCTTCTCGTGAAGAAAACGCATCGAGATGCAGGCCTCGAGCAGGGTTCTGATTCGATCAGCACCGATCAGACTCCAGCGCTGAAGCGGCACAGCAACGACTGCCGCACCAACCATCAGCCGCAAATGGCTCAGCTAGTATATTGAAATTTCGGAAGTGCTGGCTCCCCGGGCTGGATTCGAACCAGCGACCATTCGATTAACAGTCGAATGCTCTACCGCTGAGCTACCGAGGAATAGGCGAACAATCGTCCGCGAGCGGGGAGCGTATAACAAAGCCTTCCGGGCTTGCAAAGGACCAAATGACCGGCTCGGACCGGGTGTGGTGCGATAGCCTAAATTCGCTGTGGTGCAAGGGTTTGCCGGCGGTTTCGAACCAATTGGGGACATCAACGGTAACGCGGCTGCGCAATGCCGCCATCCCCTTACGTCATGGATCAGCCGCCAAATCGACTCAATCCGGCCAGAACCTCCGCGGATTGCCGGTATCCCAAACGGGAGTTGATTTGATGCCAGTCATTGCGACCGACCCGATCCGTGCGGTGCCTTCGATTATCCCCAGCGACACGCCAGCCCTGAGCGACGACGAGTGCCTGCTCCGGCTCGCGCGCGCCATTGAGGACCATGACTTCGAGCATCTGGACGAGGTGGCGCGGCTGATCGGTCGTCTGATCGTGACGATCGAATAGCCCCGCGAATAAAGTCTGCGAACGGGGTCTCGTTGCGGGCAGGCGAGCGGCTGCTCCTGCGCGCGCCACCGGCGTGTTGCGTTTTGCCGGAGCTTGTACCAAAGATGACCCGCTTTCAGCTCTGCCGGCGCTAGCGCCGCTTGCTCTTGGGGTCTCTGCCTATGTCCGGTTTTTCGACCTTGCGCCAGAAGATGGTCGACGGTCAGGTGCGTCCGAGCGATGTCACCGATGTCAGAATCATCGATGCCATGCTGGCGGTGCCGCGCGAGGCCTTCGTCCCCGAAAACAAGCGCGCGCTGGCTTATCTGGACCTCGATCTCGATGTCAGCGAAAGCGGATCGGCGACGCGCTTCCTGATCAAGCCGGTGGTGCTGGCGAAGATGCTGCAGGCCGCCGAAATCAAGCAAACTGACCGCGTGCTGGTGGTGGGCTGCGCGACCGGCTACGCCGCCGCCGTGATTGCCCAATTTGCCGGGCAGGTGACGGCAACCGAGAGCGACGCAGGCCTGGCAACGAAGGCTGGCGCGGTGCTCGCCCAGAACGGCTGTGGAAAAGTCGCGATCCGGACCGCTGAGGTGGCGGATGGCGACCCGGCGAACGGCCCCTATGATGTGATCGTGCTCAACGGTGCGACCGAGATCGTGCCGGAGCGGCTCTACGGACAGTTAAAGAACGGCGGCCGGCTGGTCGGCGTTTTCGCGATGTCACAGCCGCAGCGGGTCACCCTGGTGACGAGTTCCCACGGTGATTTCGGGAACCGGGCGCTGTTTGACGCCGCCGCACCGGTGTTGCCGGGCATGGAACGGCTTCCAGCGTTCATTTTCTAGCCTTTTCTGCGGCAACGTGTGGCGCTCCGCTACCTCTGGTGGCCGTAAAAATCCCGTTCTGAATCAGAAGTGTGGCCCGATTGCCCCACGTTAAGAGTTTCGTCGTTGTGCGCTTGCGAGGAGGTTCCGTCCGGCCTAGCTGCGGAATAAGGTGAGCCGGGACTCACTTCGACTGAAGCGATGCCGGTCCACAATCATGCGCATATTCATGTTCATGATGGCGGCTCCGGTAAAATGACAATGAATGGATTTCCAGGGATGCGTGGGGTGAAGGTTTTCACCGGAGCTGCGGCTTCGGTCCTTCTGTTGGCTTGTATGGGCCCGTTGCCCGCCTTGGCCGATACGATCGAGGCTGCGTTGGTGCGCGCCTATCAGAATAATCCGCAGCTCAACGCGCAGCGCGCCACTGTGCGCTTCACCGACGAAAACGTGCCGCAGGCATTGTCGGGTTACCGCCCCAAGGTCGGCATCACCGCCACCACGGGTTATCAATATACCGACACCCTCAGCACCGCCGGCGGCACCCCGAGCACTCTCGTTCGTACCCCAATTCACGGTGCCAACGCGCCGCGCAGCGTCGGCGCCACCGTCTCGCAGACGCTGTTCAACGGCCAGCAGACCGCCAACAAGACCCGCGCCGCGGAGAGCCAGGTCTCCGGCGCGCGCGAAGCCTTGCGGGTGCTCGAACAGACCGTGTTGCTGCAGGCGGCCACGATCTACATGGACTATCTGCGCGATTCCGCCATCGTCGAGGTTCAGAAGAGCAACGTCCGCGTGCTCGAACAGACGCTGAAGCAGACGCGTGATCGTTTCAATGTCGGCGAGGTAACACGGACCGACGTGGCGCAGTCCGAGGCACAGCTCGCCGCCGGCAAGACCCAGCTCCTGACGGCGGAAGCCCAGCTGGTCACCACCAAATCAAATTTCCGCCGCATCATCGGCAACGAGCCCGAAGCGCTTGCGCCGGGCTCGCCGGTCGATCGCTTCCTGCCGGGGACGCTGCCGAGCGCCGTCGATCTCGGCCTGACCGAAAATCCGAACGTCACCGCGGCGATGTTCGGCATCGACGTCAGCTACCTCCAGGTCAAGGTCAACGAAGGCGCGCTGCTGCCGACCGTGTCGTTGCAGGCTTCGGTGTCGCAGAACTACGAGTCGACCATGACGCTGTACCGCTCGTTCGGCGCGTCCGCGGTCGCGCAGTTGCAGGTGCCGATCTATCAGGGTGGCGCTGAATATTCGCTGATCCGCCAATCCAAGGAAACGCTGGCGCAGCAGCGCCTCGTGCTCGAACAGACCCGCGACCAGACCCGCGCCAACGTCGTCACCGCCTGGGGACAACTGGTCGCCGGCAAGGCGCAGGTGCAGTCCGCGCAATCGCAGGTCACGGCGTCCGAGATCGCGCTGAACGGTGTGCGTGAAGAGGCCAAGGCCGGACAGCGCACCACGCTCGACGTGTTGAACGCGCAGCAGGCGCTGGTCAACGCGCGCGTCGCGCTCGTCACGGCCCAGCATGACCGCGTGGTGGCGTCCTACTCGGTGTTGAACACGGTGGGACGGTTGTCGCCGATCGTGCTCAATCTGCCGACCACGGTCTACGATCCGAGCGTGCATTACCACCAGGTGCGCGATAGCTGGGTCGGCGTGCGGACGCCCGACGGCCGCTAATTCCGAAATCGTCGCCGCGAATGCGGGATGCGTCGAAAGCCCGGTGGTCATTCCACCGGGCTTTTGCGTACGGGCGTTTGCTTGCAAATATTTGTCGCCATGACGTACCGTTCTCGGGGTGAGCTGAGCGATTCGCGCCGCGTTTTTGACTTCTAGCATGTGCGCGCTGGGCAGCCTTGGGGGAACAGGACGCCCGCGCGATGCAGCGGGCGGACTTGATCTGGGGACAAGTCAGGCTGCTGCGATGAAAATCCCGGCCTGTACATCCGGAACCGGCAAATCCCTCGTGGCTTGGTGTAAATTGCTTTCGATGTGGAGTCGGAGATGACGCAACCTGCAAAGGTCCAAGAGCCCTCGATGGAGGAGATTCTGGCGTCGATCCGTCGCATCATTGCCGACGACGAGGCGAAGCCTGCGGCTGCCGAAAAGCCAGCCAGCCCGCCCGCCGCCGCCAAGCCTGCGCCGCCGGCGGCCAAGCCGGCCGCGATGAAGGATATTCCGCCCTCGGCGATCGCGCCCGCGCCAAAGGCGGCGCCGGCCGCCGCGAAGCCCGCGCCTGCTCCGGCACCGCCGCCGCCCGCGCCGGAGCCCGCCGCCGTCAGCAACAACCAGGACGACATCGACGCGATGCTGGCCAGCCTCGAGGCGGCGACGCCCGAGTCCGACATAAGGCCGGCGCAGCAGCCCGAAGCCCAACCCGAAGCCGATGTGTTCGACCTGACCGACGAGATGGCGTTGCCAGATCCGCCGCCTGCCACGCCTGCAGCAGCGTTCCACAAGGTCGATCCGCAGGACGACCTCGAATTTTCCGAGAGTGCGGCGGCCAAGGCGCTGCACCGGCAGCCGACCTACGAGCCGCCGCCGTTCGAAAGCGCAGCCCCGCCGCAGCAGCAGATCCTGTCGCGCTCGACCGTGTCGGCGGTCGAATCCGCTTTCAACTCGCTGGCCAATACCGTGCTCAGCAACAACGCGCGGACGCTGGAAGATCTGGTCAAGGAAATGCTGCGGCCGATGCTGAAATCCTGGCTCGACGACAACCTGCCGGGCCTGGTGGAGCGCATCGTCAAGGCCGAGATCGAACGGGTGTCGCGCGGGCGCTAGCCGCTGTCCTGGCCCGAGCCTTGTTGTTCCGGTTGTTCTGGCCCTCATTCAGCCACCCCGGCGGGCTTTATTGCGGCTGGTCAGTTGACTTGCGGCCTGCCAGTGGCTTTCTAGGGGCCTGTCCGCTTCCGCTCACATCCAGATCGGGCGCTAATTCATTGTTTTGACACGTATTCTTGCCCGCAAACCGGGCAAGGCTTCGGTCGAAAATATCATCCACATTGGCGAAACAGCGTTGTCATGATCGAGAAAAACTACCAGCCCGCCGATATCGAAACCCGCATGTCCGCCATCTGGGAGGACAGCGGCGCGTTCAAGGCCGGCCGTGCCGACCGCAAAGACGCCGCCCCCTTCACCATCGTGATCCCGCCGCCGAACGTCACCGGCTCGCTGCATATGGGCCACGCGCTCAACAACACGCTGCAGGACATTCTCTGCCGCTTCGCGCGCATGCGCGGCCGCGACGTGCTGTGGCAGCCCGGCACCGATCACGCCGGCATTGCGACCCAGATGGTGGTCGAGCGGCAGTTGATGGAGCGGCAGGAGCCGGGCCGACGCGACATGGGCCGCGAGAAATTTGTCGAGCGGGTCTGGCAGTGGAAGGCCGAAAGCGGCGGCGTCATCGTCAACCAGCTCAAACGCCTCGGCGCTTCCTGCGACTGGTCGCGCGAACGTTTTACGATGGACGAGGGCCTGTCGCGCGCCGTTGTTAAGGTGTTCGTCGAACTGCACCGCGAAGGCCTGATCTACAAGGACAAGCGGCTGGTCAACTGGGACCCGAAACTGCTGACCGCGATCTCCGATCTCGAAGTGCTGCAGACCGAGGTCAAGGGCCATCTCTGGTATCTGCGCTATCCGATCGAGGGCAAGACCTTCAATCCCGAGGACGCGTCGAGCTTCATCGTGGTCGCGACCACGCGGCCGGAGACGATGCTGGGCGATACCGCCGTCGCGGTGCATCCGGAGAACGAACGGCTCGGCCACCTGATCGGCCAGCACGTGATCCTGCCGCTGGTCGGCCGTCGGATTCCGATCGTCGGCGACGACTATGCCGATCCTGAAAAGGGCTCGGGCGCGGTCAAGATCACGCCGGCGCACGACTTCAACGATTTCGAGGTAGGCAAGCGTCATGGTCTGCCGCAGATCAGCGTGCTCGACCGTGAGGGCTGTCTCGCGCTCACGGATAACGAGGACTATCTGCGCGGCCTGCCGGAAGGCGCCGGCCAGTTCGCCGAAGAGCTCAACAAGGTCGACCGATTTGCCGCGCGTAAAACCATTGTAGCGCGGCTGGAGGATTTCGGTTTCCTCGAAAAGATCGAGCCCAACACCCACATGGTGCCGCATGGCGATCGGTCAGGCGCCGTCATCGAGCCGTACCTCACCGACCAGTGGTATGTCGACGCCAAGACCATGGCGCAGCCGGCTATCGCGGCGGTGCGCTCGGGCGCGACCGAGTTCGTGCCGAAGAACTGGGAAAAGACCTATTTCGAGTGGATGGAAAACATCCAGCCCTGGTGCATCTCGCGCCAGCTCTGGTGGGGTCACCAGATTCCGGCCTGGTACGGACCCGACGGCAAGGTGTTCGTCGCCGAGACCGAAGAGGAAGCCGTCGGCAACGCGCTTGGCTATTACGTCGAGCAGGAAGTCATCACCCCGGAGCAGGGCGCCGAGATGGCGCAGGATCCGGCCAAGCGCGAAGGTTTCATCGTCCGCGACGAGGACGTGCTCGACACCTGGTTCTCGTCCGGACTGTGGCCATTCTCGACGCTCGGCTGGCCCGACGATACGGCGGAAGTGAAGCGCTATTACCCGACCAACGTGCTGGTTACGGGCTGGGACATCATCTTCTTCTGGGTCGCCCGCATGATGATGATGGGCCTCCACTTCATGAAGGAGGCGCCGTTCTCGACGGTCTACATCCACCGTCTCGTCCGCGACGAGAAGGGCGCCAAGATGTCGAAGTCGAAAGGCAACGTCATCGATCCCCTCGGCGTGATCGACGATTTTGGCGCCGACGCGCTGCGCTTTGCATTGGCGCGAGGTGCCGCCCACAGCCACGACATCAAGCTGTCGCCGCAACTGGTCGAGACCAACCGCAATTTCGCGACCAAGCTGTGGAACGCCTGTCGCTTCGCCGAGATGAACGGCTGCGACAAGCCCGCCGGTTTCGATGCGCATCAGGCCAAGGAAACCCTGAACCGCTGGATCGCACACGAGACCTCGAACGCGACGCGCGAGGTCACCGAGGCGATCGAGGCCTATCGCTTCAACGACGCGGCGGGCGCGATGTATCGCTTCGTCTGGAACGTCTATTGCGACTGGTATCTCGAGCTCGCAAAACCGGTGTTGCTGGGCGAGGAGGGCGCCGCCAAGGCCGAAACCCGCGCCATGGTGGCCTGGGCGCGCGACGAAATCCTGAAGCTGTTGCACCCGTTCATGCCCTTCATCACCGAGGAACTGTGGGCGGTGACGGCCAAACGCGAAGGCTTGCTGGTGCTGGCCGAATGGCCGCGCAAGGGTATGTCCGCCGACCAACTGGCTTCGATCGCGATCGCAAGCCCGAGCGATGCGATCATTCCGCCGGTCATTCGTGCGCTCGATGCCGGCGACTTCAGCGATCCCTCGGCCGAAGCCGAAATCGGCTGGGTGGTCGATCTCGTCACCGCGATCCGCTCGGTGCGCGCGGAGATGAACATCCCGCCAGCGACCCTGACGCCGCTGGTGCTGTCCGGTGCATCCGATGAGACCAAGGACCGCGCGCAGCGCTGGAACGACGTCGTCAAGCGGATGTCGCGGCTGGCCTATATCTCCTTCGCCGACCGCCCGCCGGAGGGCGCGGTGCAGTTGCTCGTACGCGGCGAAGTCGTGGCGCTGCCGCTGAAGGGCGTGATCGACCTTGGCGCCGAAAAAGCCCGGCTCGACAAGGAAATCGCCAAGGCCGACGCCGACATCAAGCGTGTCGACGCCAAGCTCGGCAACGAGAAATTCGTCGCCAACGCGCCCGACGAGATCGTCGAAGAGGAAAAGGAAAAGCGCGAGGCCGCCGTGGCGCGCAAGGCCAAGAACCTCGAGGCGCTGGAGCGGCTGAAGAACGCATCGTAAGCTTTCGTCATTGCGAGGAGCGAAGCGACGAAGCAATCCATTCTTTCTTTGCGCGGCAAGATGGATTGCTTCGCTTCGCTCGCAATGACGTCGGGGTAATTGATCAATGCTCGACCACGTCTCCATCACGGTATCCGACATCGCCGCCGCCGAGCGGTTCTACGACGCCATCATGAAGACGCTCGATATCGTCAAGGTCGGCCGCCGCGACGATTGGCTTGGCTATGGCGAGCGGGCGCGTCCGGCCTATCCGGACCGGGTTTATCTCACCATCCGCAAGGGCGCGAAGCCCGACGACGCCTTCGGCCGCCACTGGTGTTTCAAGGCGAAGTGGCGGACCCAGGTCGATGCGTTCTGGGACGCGGGCATCGCTGCCGGCGGCACCGACGACGGTCCGCCGGGCCTGCGCGACTATCACGCCTCGTACTATGCGGCGTTCCTGCGCGACCCCGACGGCAATCGCGTCGAGGCGGTCTGCCACCACGCGGTGTAGGACGGGTTGATCAGGCAGGAATTACCGGCAGAAGCAGGTAAGTCTCGTTATCGCCGCCGGTGATGATCGTATTGGTCCCGCCGAACTCGGCGGCCGGCCGATCGACCGGATCGTCGTGAAGGATCCTTCCCGGAATTCCTTCAAACTCGAAATCCTTGCCCATCAAGGTGAGTGCCAGCGTGTAGCCGCGCGGGATGACAAGGCTGGTCGGCCAGATCTCCACGTCCACGACGTAGCGCTGTCCCGGCACCATCTTCTGAATTTCATCGTGCGTCAGGAAGGGACGGTAGGGCAGAGAGCGCTCCGGATCGAGTTTGCGATGTGAAACGCGAAGCCAGCCGCGTGCGACCGGCGTGGGTTCATGCGCGCCGGTAAAGACGATCTCCTTGCCGCTGGGGTCGAACACGCGCAGCACGGCGAAAATGTCCATATCGGTCGTTGACGACGAGATCGCCAGCCTTGCCGAAACATAGCCGGTGGTCTCCATATCCTTTTCCAGTGGCGCCGTGCTGAACGTCACCCCGTCTCCCAGCGCCGCGTATTCGACGCTGTTTTCAGCTGACGGACGCTTGTCAGTCAGCTTGCGACCGGCGCCATCGAGATGGAATTTGGTCCACCGCGTCGCTTGCAACGGCCATTCGGCGTCCTTGCGGACGATTGCCTTGTCGTGCACGTCCCGGATTTCGAGGCGGACAGCCGGTTCCTTGTCCCAACCGTTGTCGGCGCCCTTCAGGAAATGGTCGAAGAAGCGCTGCTGCATCTTCACGTATTCCGGCATGTAGAAGCTGTCGAAGTGGGTGCCGATATGCATCGACAGCCACTTCTGCCTCGAAGCAGCCTCGACGAAGCCGGCGATGTTGCCTCGCAAATGCAGGCCGGGACCTCCCCAGTTTCCCGCCGACAGGATCGGCACGCTGATCCTCGCCATGTCCGGTGTCCGGCCCTGGTGCCATTGGTCGTTCAATTTGTGCCTGAGGTGATTGGCGGGGTGGTCTTCGCGGTTGCCTTCCAGCATGTCGTCGCTCAGCGCCGGTCCGGTCGATCGCTCGCCGGTGTCGGCATCGACATAGTGCGTCCCGGCACTGCCGTGCTGGTTCGACAGCACTTGCCGCGGCCACCAGGCGGTCGTGAAGCTGTTGGCCAGGATGCCGCCGTGATGACTGCCGTCCCGGTAGTGATCCCAATGCCCCTCCCAGGGGCAGATCGCCGCGAGATGCGGCGGCTGCAGCGCGGCCGCCTTCCATTGATTGATGGCGAGATACGAAATACCGAGCAGGCCGACCTTGCCGTTGGACCAGGCCTGTGTGCCGGCCCATTCGATCAGTTCAAAATAGTCCTGGTTTTCACGGGGCTGGCGCGGATCCATATAGCCCGGCGACTTTCCGCTTCCTCGGGTATCCGCCACCACGATAATGTAACCTTCGGGGACCCAGCGCTCCGGATCCGGTACCTCCCAGCGAAGAAACCGCCCGCTCGATCCGTTGCGGTTCAGGTCCGGATAGGTCTTGATCAGCTTTTCCCATTGCGGCTTGAACGCATGGCTGAAATGCACGTCCTTTCCGTAGATGCCGTGGGACATCACAACCGGATATTTGCCACTGGCAGCCGGCCGAAAGACGTTGAGCCGAAGCGACAGGCCGTCGCTCATCTGGACCGCCACGTCCTTTTCGAAAATCATTTCGAAACCGGAGGCGGTCTTGGTGGTTTCGGTGGACGATTTTAGCTCGGTATCATTCGATATCATCTGCAAAGGCCTTTCGAAACAGCTCTTGTTCTTGTTACCGGTTACTGGGCCTTGAGGCCGAGTTCGTCCATCAGCGCGTTTTGGTAGTCGTTGTCCTTCTTGATGTAGGCTGCGAACGCGTCGGGTGTGGAGCCGACCACAAACAGCCCGTTGTCCTGGATGACGTTCCTCAGGTCCGGCGTCGCCAGTGCCTTTGCCGTCTCCTGGTAGATGCGATCGACGCGATCCTTGGGCACGCCGGCGGGAAACAGGATTCCGAAGTAGCCGGTCAGATTGTAATTGGCGACACCGGCTTCGGCCATGGTGGGTGTGTCGGGCAGCGCGGGCGAACGGCGATCGCCTGTGATCGCCAGCACCTTCATTTGCTTCTGCGCGACCATCGGCACGGCGGTGATCAGTGAATTGAACGTCATGCTGACGACGCCGGTCATGACATCCGTCAGCATGGCCGGCGTATTGTAGGGTACCGCGATCATCTCGATACCGGCCCTCAGTTCGAACAGCCGCCCTGAGACGTGCGTCAGATTACCAGCGCCGGAAGTGGCGTAGGTGAGGACTCCCGGCTTCCGTTTCGCTTCGGCGATCAATTCGGCAACCGAATTGACCGGAAGGTTCGTGAGCAACGCGAGACCGTACGATCCGGCGAGCTGGGTGATCGGCGTAAAGTCCTTGAACACGTCGTAGGGAGGGATCTTGGCCACGCTCGAATTGGCCGTGAAGGATCCCGTGGTCAGCAGGATCGTGTATCCGTCCGGTGGTGATTTGGCGACGCTCTGGGTGCCGATGATGCCATTCGCGCCCGGCCTGGATTCGACGATGACCGGTTGTCCCATATATTCGCTGAGCTTCTGCGCCAGAGCCCGCGCCAGCACGTCGGTCGAGCCGCCTGCTGCGAATGGTTGTACGATTTTGATCAGACGATCCGGGTATTCGCCGGAGACGGCCGGCTGCGACAACAGCGAAATCGAAATCAGCAAAAGGGCTGCCCGGACCAAGACCACGTTTGCCTCCAAGATAGGTTTTGCCGGCCAGCGTAGCGTGAAATGGCGGATTGGCGATAGCCATTCACCACCGACAAGACGGTTTCACGCTGGCTGCCGCCACCATTGGTGCGTGATCGATGCGATCTGCCACCATGTGGTGTGAATCCACGGTGATGCGGTCCTGCGGGATCGCGAGGTGCCGGCCGTCGGGTGATTGCTTCGCGTACGCTCGCAATGACGGGCAGAGAGCGCAGACAACATTGTCAAAACCGCTTGCTCACAAACTTCGATCCCTTCAATCCGTAACGCCACGGCAGATCGACCGCCTTGGTGATCCCGATCCGCAATCCCTCGACGACCTCCGCTTTGCCAACGCGCGCATGCAGCGCGAACGGCGGAGTATCGAGCGGCAGCTCGCTGTGTTTGATCGTGATGCCGAGCGCCTGGCACAGTTTGCCCGGGCCGGAACACAGCGACCGCTCGTCATGCAGGCCTCGGCGGCGGCGCATCGCGGGGATGCCATGGGTCGGCTGCAGCGCGCGGATCAGCACGGCGCTGGCCGAGCCTTCCTTTTCGCAGACGAAGTTCACGCACCAGTGGATGCCATAGGAGCGGTAGACGTAGGAGAAGCCGGGCGGGCCGAACATCACCAGGTTGCGCGGCGTCGGCCCGTTGAAGGAGTGTGCGGCGGGTTCGGTCTGGTGATAGGCCTCGACCTCGACAATGATACCGCCGACGCCGTCGACCAGCAGCGTCGCCCCGATCAGGTCGGGCGCCACCTCGAGCACGCCGCGGGCAAAAAACGAGCGTTTCAGCGGCTTGCCGAGGCGAGGGGCGGCGGCTACGGCCGTCTTTTCGGCTGCCTTGGAGCTTCGAGCCATTTCAGGTGAGAATCGCTGTGGAACAGATGAAAACTGCCCAATATCTTGCACGTTTCTGCTAGGCTCGGCGAGGGTTGCAGCAATGGGCGACACCGATTAGCTAGGTATTCTCGCCATTTGCCGGACTGAACATGGTCGTCCTCGTCGATACCGTCTCCACCAACCAGGTCCGCCCCCGTCACCCCGAAAAGGTGAACCGGCCGGATTCGCTGTCGCCGCCGAAGCCGGACTGGATCCGGGTGCGCGCGCCGAACACCCGCGGCTACGCCGACACCCGCAAGATCGTCAAGGAGAACGGCCTCGTTACGGTGTGCGAGGAAGCCGGCTGCCCGAATATCGGCGAGTGCTGGGACAAGAAGCACGCCACCTTCATGATCATGGGTGATACCTGCACCCGGGCCTGCGCGTTTTGCAACGTCAAGACCGGCATGCCCGGCGCGCTCGACGCCTCCGAGCCGGAACATGTCGCGGAAGCGACCTTCAAGCTTGGACTCGCCCATGTCGTGGTGACCTCGGTCGATCGCGACGATCTCGCCGACGGCGGCGCCGAACATTTCGCGCAAACGATCCGCGCCATCCGCACGCGCTGCCCGACCACCACGATCGAAATCCTCACCCCGGATTTCCTGCGCAAGCCCGGCGCGCTCGAAGTGGTCGCCGCGGCCAAGCCCGACGTGTTCAACCACAATCTGGAAACGGTGCCGTCGGGCTATCTCACCGTGCGCCCGGGGGCGCGCTATTTCCATTCGATCCGGCTGTTGCAGCGGGTCAAGGAAATCGACCCCACCATCTTCACCAAGTCCGGCATCATGGTCGGCCTCGGCGAGGAACGTCACGAGGTGCTGCAGGTGATGGACGACCTGCGCTCGGCGGACGTCGATTTCCTCACCATCGGGCAGTACCTGCAGCCGACCCGCAAGCATCACGCCGTGATGCGCTACGTCACTCCCGATGAATTCGCAGGCTATGAGAAGGTCGCCTACACCAAGGGTTTTCTGATGGTGTCGGCAAGCCCGCTGACGCGCTCGTCGCACCATGCCGGCGATGATTTCGCCAAGCTGCAAGCGGCCCGGGCTGCGCTGTCCCGCTGAGCCGATGCCGAGATTTTCCAGCAAGCGGCGGGTTCATCACACCGCGGTCCAGATGTTCGATCTGGTCGCCGACGTCGAGCGCTATCCGGAATTCGTGCCGCTGTGCCAGTCGCTGAAAATCCGCCAGCGCACGCCAAAGCCTGATGGCACCGAGGTCGTCGTCGCCGACATGACGGTGTCGTTCAAGCTGGTGCGGGAATCCTTCACCAGCCGGGTAACCCTGGACCGGCCGAATTTGAAGATCATGGTCGAGTATCTGAAGGGGCCGTTCAGCAATCTCGAAAACCGCTGGACCTTCGAGCCGAGATCCGAAACCGATTGCGATGTCGGATTCTTCCTCAACTACGAATTCAAGAGCCGGATGCTGGCGATGCTGATGGGCACGATGTTCGACGCCGCGTTCCAGCGTTTCGCAGCTGCGTTCGAGAAGCGCGCCGATGTGGTCTACGGCAAGGGCTAAAGCGTTTTCGAGCGAAGTGGATACCGGTTCGCGTGAGGAA
>JAIEPP010000307.1 GCA_019748335.1 Xanthobacteraceae bacterium | reverse complement strand
GCTGCGCAGGTAAGGCGCAAGCCGTTCCAGCGCCTCTTCGGCCAGACGGCGCTAGGTCGTGATCTTGCCGCCATAGATCGACAGCAGCGGCGCGCCGCCGGGCGTATCGAGTTCGAACACGTAGTCGCGGGTCGCGGCCTTGGCCTCGCTGGCGCCGTCATCATAGAGCGGACGGACGCCGGAATAGGTCCAGACCACATCCTCCGGCGTGACCGGATTTTTCAGATATTCGCTGGCGGAAGCGCAGAGATATTTGATCTCGTCCTCGGACGCCTTCACCTTCGCAGGGTCGCCGTCGTAGTCGCGATCGGTGGTTCCGATCAGCGTGAAATCGTCCTGGTAGGGAATGACGAAGATGATGCGGCCGTCGGCGTTCTGGAACATATAGGCGCGGTCGTGCGCGTAGAGTTTTCGCACCACGATGTGCGAGCCCTGCACCAGACGCACTTTGGCGCGCGCGTTGACGCCGGAGCCCGACGACAGCACCTGCTCGACCCAGGGGCCGCCGGCATTGACCAGCGCGCGGGCGTTGATGGTGGTGCGGGTTCCGCTGATCGTATTCTCGACCGTGACCTGCCAGATGCCGTCGACCTGCCTGATCTCGACCGCGCGGGTGCGGGTGTGGATTTCGGCGCCGCGATCCGCGGCATCCCGCGCCGTCAGTACAACGAGGCGCGCATCGTCGACGAAGCAGTCGGAATATTCAAAGCCCTTGCTGTAGCGGTTGGCGATCAAGGGCTTTCCCACCTCGTCATGGACGAGATCGACCGAACGGGTCGGCGGCAGCAGATGCCGGCCGCCGATGTGGTCATACAGGAACAATCCTAGCCTGAGCAGCCACGCCGGGCGCAATCCTGAGTGGTGCGGCAAAACGAAACGCAGCGGGCGAATGATGTGGGGCGCGATCTGCCAGAGGATTTCGCGCTCGATCAGCGCCTCGCGGACCAGCCTGAACTCGTAATATTCGAGATAGCGCAGCCCGCCATGCACCAGCTTGGTCGACCAGGACGACGTCCCGCTCGCCAAGTCATTCATTTCACAAAGGAAAACAGAATTTCCCCGGCCCGCCGCATCGCGCGCGATGCCGCAGCCGTTGATGCCGCCTCCGATGATGGCGAGGTCAAATACCTTGTCCAACGAACGCTTCCCCAGCGACCGCCTCTTCGCTTCGGCGATTTCGCTTTCGGATTTGATTAAATCACAACGAAAAGCGAAAGCAAGCGAAAGTGGGAATTGGAGCTCAGTTAGACCCGTCACCCTGAGGAGCGCGCATCAGCGCGCGTCTCGAAGGGCGACGGCCGCGAGCGAGCGGCACACACCCTTCGAGGCTCGCTACGCTCGCACCTCAGGGTGACGGCAAGAGGTTACACGCGGCGCAGGGCGACCGGCGCGGGCTCCGACACCGCCTCATCGATATCCGCCGCCGGCTTGTCCATCGCCTCGACCACGTCGATGCCCCGGCTATGGCAGATGTTGGCGAGGCCTGAGGGCAGCGCCGCATCGGTGACGAAGGTATGGATCTGGCTGAGATGGGCGATGCGTACCGGGGCGCTGCGCCGCAGCTTGGTACTGTCGGCCACCAGCATGACGCTGCGCGCGTTGGCGATGATGGCCTGCGCCGCCTGCACCTCGCGATAGTCGAAGTCGAGCAGCGCGCCCTCCTCGTCGATGGCCGATGCGCCGATGATGGCGTAGTCGACCTTGAACTGGCCAATCAGGCTGATCGCCGTGGAGCCGATCACCGCGCCGTCGGCGCGGCGCACCGCACCACCCGCCACGATCACCTCGATGCGCGGATGGCGATAGAGCAGCATCGCGACGTTGAGGTTGTTGGTGATGACGAGCAGATCCTCATGCGCGGTCAGCGCGCTCGCGACTTCTTCCGTCGTGGTGCCGATATTGATGAACAGCGAGCAGCCGTTCGGAATCCGTGATGCCGCAGCGATGCCGATCGCCCGCTTCTCCTCGGCGGCGACGAAGCGCCGCGCCTCATAAGCAAGGTTCTCGACGCCGGAGGCGATGATGGCGCCGCCATGGATGCGGGTCAGCGAACGCTGGTCGCAGAGATCATTGAGGTCCTTGCGGATGGTCTGCGCCGAGACCTCGAACCGCCGCGCGAGATCTTCCACGATCACGCGTCCGGAGGCGCGGGCGATGTTGAGGATTTCAGTCTGGCGGTGGGACAGTCCGGCCACGGCGGCACCCTTTTGATAGAAAGGGCGCCATGGTGCGGCCGATTGGCGATACCGTCAACGACGGAGATGAGAATAGAGTTAAGGGGCGAAGAAGCACGTATCGCAGCTACGCCGCAGTCGGCATCACGCCGCCCGCAAGACGTGTCGCCGCGCGCTCGGCTTCGCGCGCGGTGCGAAACACCTGGCCTTCAAGCCGGTTGAAGCGGTGCGAGGCGGCGAAAAACCGGAAGCCGCCGGGACCGCGCACGACGATCCCTGCGGGTTGTGAAGAGACTTCGATGATGAACGTATCCGACATGACCCCACCTGGAATGATTCGCCGCCAACAACGGATTTATTGGCTGATTGTTCCGAGCGTGTGACGAAGCTGTGGCTTCTCCGCGTGCAATCGCAAGGCGCGGTCACAAGGCAGGCGAGCACGTCCGGACGCGCGAGACACCGTTGCCTGACACGTCGGAACCGGTGCAATTTCGCCGTTTTACCGGCGGAATTGCCGGGCGCGGGCTTGACCTGCCCCAAAGCCGCCGCTGTGTTTCCCACGAATCTTTGCTATGAAGGGGGCCGATGGCAGGGAGACCAGACATGATATCGAAATTTGCGCTCGCGATGCTGACGGTGCTCGCGATTGGCGTGCCGGTCCAGGAAGCGGCGGCCCAGGAAAGCACGCTCGGCGGCGCGCTGTTCGGTGGCGCGGCCGGCGCAATTGTCGGCGGCGCGATCGGTGGCAGAAGCGGTGCTGCGGTCGGCGCGGTGATCGGAGCCGGCACGGGTGCCGCGATCGGCGCCCAGGGCGAACCCCGGCCCGGCGGTTACCGCTATTATCAGAACGGTTGCTACGTCGAGCAGCCCGGTGGCTGGGTTGCGGTTTCGCCGCGCTACTGCCAGACCGCAGGCTATGACGGTCCGCCGCCGCGGGCTTATGTCGAACCGCCGCCGCGCCCGCGCTGTACCTATTCGCCGTCCTACGACCCGCGCCGCGGCACGTTCATCGGCCGTGACGGCTATGAGCGTCCCTGCCCGTAGGGCCTGGCCGGCTTAATCTGATCGGAAGCAAAACACCCCGCATCATTTGCGGGGTGTTTTTGTTTGGCAACGCCGTCACGCCGGAATCGGCGGCGGCCCGGCCTGCTTGATCGGCTGCGGATGGCCCTGATCGTCGATCGAGACGTAGGTGAAATTGCCGTCGGTGACCAGGATCGGCACCATTTCCCGGCGCCGCAACGCCCACGCTTCGAGATGGACCGTGATCGAGGTGCGGCCGACCCGCACAAGGTTGGCATGGACGGAAACGAGATCGCCGACATAGACCGCCTTGCGAAAGTTCATCGCCTCGATCGCGACCGTCACGGTGCGCGATTTCGCGATCTTGGAGGCGAACACGCCGCCGCCGATATCCATCTGGCTGAGCAGCCAGCCGCCGAAAATATCGCCATTGGCATTGGTGTCCGCCGGCATCGCCAGGGTACGGATGCAGAGATCACCCTGCGGCTCGGCTTCCGTGGTCGCCGGCGCGCGGGCATGGGTTTCGGACACTTGGATTTCGGTCACCTAAAATTCTCCCAGCCGGCATCGGGCGTGAACCGGCCGCCGAATTTTTCGGTGAGCGCACGCAGGGTCGAGACCACGTTTTCCACGCCGCGGCTGCGCGCATAATTCAACGGACCGCCGCGGAACGGCGCATAGCCGGTGCCGAAGATGACGGCGCCGTCGACCACGTCGGCATTGTCGACGATGCCTTCGCGCAAGGCCGCGACGCAGACATTCGACATCGGCAGCATCAGCCGGTCGATCATTTCGGCCGACGGTTCCGACGTCGACGGCGAGGCCGCCGTCGTATCCGCCTTGCCATCCTTCCAGATGTAGAACCCCTTGCCGGTCTTGCGGCCGAGCTCACCCCTGGCGACTTTCTCGCGCAGCCAGGCCGGCGTCGGCGGCAGCTGGTCGCCGAATTTCGAGCGCAGCATGTCGCCGACATCGAGGCAGATATCGAGGCCGACCTGATCCGCGAGTTCGATCGGGCCCATCGGCATGCCGAACTTCCTTGCCGCAGCGTCGATGACGGACTTGTCGACCTTCTCGTCGAGCATCACCATCGCCTCCAGCATGTAGGGCGTCAGCGCGCGGTTGACGAGAAAGCCCGGCGACGACTTGACCGGCAGCGGCAGCCGGTCGATGGCGCCGACAAAGGCCAGTGCTTGCTTCAGCAACTGCGGATCGGTCGCGTCATGGCTGACCACTTCAACCAATTGCAGCCGCGACACCGGATTGAAGAAATGCAGGCCGAGCAACCGCTCGGGCCGTTGCAGCGTGGTGCGCAGGTCTTGCAGCGGAATGCTCGAGGTGTTGGTGGCAAGGATCGCGCCGGGCTTCATGACAGGCTCAAGCCCGGCATAGACCTTCTGCTTCAACTCCAGCTTTTCCGGCACCGCCTCGATGATGAGATCGGCGTTGCGGACGCCTTCGGCCTGCATGTCCGGCATCAGCCGATCGAGCGCGTCGCGGACATCGGTCTTCTTGTGCAGGATCTTGCCGAACAGTTCCGACGCGCGCTTGATCGCGCCGGCGATCGGCTCCGCCTTCATGTCGGCGAGCGTGACCCGCATGTCCTGCCCGGCGCACCAGGCCGCGATATCGCCGCCCATCGCACCGGCGCCGATGACGTGGACGTGCTGGATCTTGTTGCCGGTGCCGGCGAGCTTCTTCATCTGCTCGCGCAGGAAGAACACGCGGATCAGATTTTGCGCCGTCGGCGTCACCATCAATCTGGCGAACGAAGCCTTCTCCGCGTTCAGCATCGCCGGTTTGTCACCGCCGTGCTTTTCCCAGAGATCGATCAGCGCGTAAGGCGCGGGATAATGCACTTCGGGTGCAGCCTTGGCGGCCTCGGCGCGCATGCGAGAGGCGAGCAGGCCGCGCACCGGGCCGAGATTCAGAACGGTATTGAGCAGTCCCGGCTTGGCACGCTTGAGGCGGCCGGACACGGCGTCCTTCACGGCGCCGCGAACATGCCGCTCTTGCGTGACGGCGTCGACCAGACCGAGCGATCGCGCCTTGCGCGCGTCGATGGTCTTGCCGGTCAACATCAAGGTCATTGCCTGCATCGGATTGACCAGATCCGTGAAGCGCACGGTGCCGCCGAGGCCGGGATGCAGGCCGAGCATCACTTCCGGAAAACCAAACCGCGCATCGTCGATCGCGATCCGCATCTGGCACGCCAGCGCCACTTCGAGACCGCCGCCGAGGCAGAAGCCGTGGATCACGGCGACGGTGGGAATGCGCAAGGCCTCCATGCGGTCGATCACCGCATGCGCCCGCCCGATCTCGGTTTCGACGGCATTGGCATCGGTGGCGCCGCGAAATTCGTTGACGTCGGCGCCGGCAATGAAGCCGGAGGTCTTGGCGGAACGAACGACGAGCCCGGTCGGGCGTGCGCCTTCGAGCTCGGCGAGCACCTTGTCGAGTTCTTCGATCAGATCGCCCGAAAGCGTATTGGCGCTGGCACCGGCGCGGTCGAACAACAGCCAGGCGACGCCGTCCTCGTCGCGAGTCAGCTTGAAATTCCGGTAAGGCCCGCTCGCATCGGGTTTCGGCCCGAGTTCGAGCACGCGATCGCCGAGAAGGTCCATGATCTCTGAATCCATGGTCACACCGTCTCGATCAGCATTGCGCCGCCCAGCCCGCCACCGATGCATTCGGTGGCGATGCCGCGTTTGGTACCGAGCCGCTTCATGGCGTTGACCAGATGCAGCACGATCCGGTTGCCGCTGCAACCGACGGGATGACCGAGGCTGATGGCACCGCCGTCGACGTTCATCCTGCTCCGGTCGAGCACGCCGGCGGCGCCGTCGAGGCCGAGAATGCCCGTGCAGAATTTTTCGTCGTTCCAGGCGGCGAGGCAACCCAGCACCTGGGTCGCAAAAGCTTCGTTCAATTCCCAGGTCTCGATATCTTGCAGTGTCAGGCTGTTGCGCTTGAGAAGCTCGGTGGCCGACAGCACCGGCCCGAGGCCCATGATGCCGGGATCAAGCGCCGACCACTGGCTGTCGAGAATGACCGCCTTCGGCGTCAGCCCGTGTTTGGCGACAGCTTCCTCGGAGGCCAGGATCACCCAGGACGCGCCGTCGGTAATCTGCGACGAATTGCCGGCGGTGACCTTGCCCCAGGGACGCTCGAACACCGGCTTCAGTTTTGCCAGGGATTCTACCGTCGAGTCCGGCCGCACACCGTCGTCGTGATCGTAGAATTTTCCGTCGCGGCCGAAGGCGGTTTCGACTTCACCCTTGAGCCAGCCTTGGCTTTGGGCATTGGCGAGCCGCTTGTGGCTTTCGGCGGCATAGGCGTCCGACTGCGCGCGGGTGATGCCGAAGAGATGCCCGACCACTTCGGCGGTCTGGCCCATGTTGAGGTCGGTAATGGGATCGGTCAGGCCGCGCTCGAGGCCGATGATCGGCTTGAGATAGCTCGGCCGCACCTTCAGCGCCGCCATGATCTTGGCGCCGATGCCCTTCGCACCGGCAAGCCCAGCGAACCAGCGCACACCCTGCTGCGGCCACACCAGCGGCGCGTGGCTCAGCGCTTCGGCGCCACCCGCCAGGATCAGGTCGGAGACGCCTTCGCGGATGTAGCGGTAGCCGGTGTCGATCGACTGCATGCCGGAGCCGCAATTGATCTGCACGGTGAAGGCAACCATCTTCTCGCCCATACCGAGCCGCAACGCGGCGACGCGGGCCGGATTCATCTCGTCGGCAATGACATTGACGCAGCCGAGAATGACCTGGTCGAAGGCCGATGGCGCGAACGGCTGCCGCGCCAATAGCGGCCGGCCGCATTGCACGGCCAAATCGACAGGCGTGAACGGGCCGGGCCCCGAGCGGGCTTTCAGGAACGGCGTCCGGCTGCCGTCAACGATAAAGACCGGTCGCGCCATCAGCTCGCTGCCCTCTGTTCACCCAGTTCCTGGAAAAACTGATGCACCTCAGCCGGCTTCTTGTAAATCGGCGACAATGCCTCAGGCGCGAAATCGTCGACCTCGATCACCTTGGCGACGGCCTCATGGGCTGCCGCCAGCTTCTCGCCTTCGGCCTGCGTGATCACGCCCTTCTTCACGGCTTCCTTCCAGTCATGCAGCCGCGCGGCGTGTATCTGTTTCGAAATATCCGCGGCTGAGGTGACCAGCAGGAACGCTTTCTCCAGCCGGGCGACGCCGCCATCGTCGTCGACATGCGACAGATCCGGCGTCAGCCGGTCGCGCGCCGCCGACGGCTCCAGCACCAGTTGCGCGCATTGATGCACGACGCGGTCGGATGGGCCGCGCACATTGGCGCCGAACGGCTGGATCAGGAATTTCAGGATCATCGCGACGAACCGGTTGGGCAGATTGCCGAGGATTTCCGCAAAGCGGTTTTCGATGGTGCGGAAACCGCTCGCCATGCACCATTCGAGCGCGGGGAAATCGGCCTGCTGTCGCCCCTCGTCGTGCCAGCGCTTCAGCGCCGCCGACAACAGATAGAGTTCGGACAGGATATCGCCGAACCGTGCCGACAGCATTTCCTTGCGTTTCAACGCACCGCCCAGCGTCAGCAGAGCCATATCGGCACACAATGCAAATGCCGAGGAATAGCGCGAGAGCTGGCGATAGAATGGCGTGGCGTCACCCGCATCCGGCGCCGGCGCGAACAGGCCGCCGGTCCAACTGCGGCCCCAGGCCCGGAACATGGTCGTAAAACTGTGGCCGACATGCGCCCAGAACGACTTGTCGAAAGCATCGAGCCCCTTGGCACGGTCGGTCTCGCCGAGCGCGTTCATTTCCTGCAGCAGATAGGGATGCGCGCGAATGGCGCCCTGCCCGAACACGATCAGGTTACGGGTCAGGATATTGGCGCCTTCGACGGTGATGCCGACCGGCACCGAACGATAGAGATTGCCCATGTAGTTCTGCGGCCCGTCGATCACCGCCTTGCCGCCGTGAATGTCCATGGCGTCGTCGATCGCGATCCGCATCCGTTCGGTGGCGTGCAGCTTCATGATCCCGGAAATCACCGCCGGATGATGGCCCTGGTTGAGCGCCGCGCAGGTCAGCCGCCGCGCCGCGTCGAGCAGATAGGCGGTGCCGGCGATGCGCGCCAGCGGCTCCTCGATGCCTTCGAACTTGCCGATGGAAATGCCGAACTGTTCGCGGATGCGGGCATAGGCGCCCGAGGTACGCGCGGCATAGGCCGCTCCCGCCGCCGACAGTGACGGCAGCGAAATGCCGCGGCCCGCGGCAAGCGCCGTCATCAGCATCTTCCAGCCCTGACCGAGGCGTTCCTGCCCGCCGATGATGTAGTCCATCGGGATAAACACATCGTGGCCCCAGTTCGGGCCATTCTGGAACACCTGCATCGCCGGCAGATGGCGCTGGCCGATCTTGACGCCGGGCAGATGCGTCGGGATCAACGCCACGGTAATCCCGAGGTCTTCTTCGTGGCCGACGAGATGATCGGGGTCATAGGCCTTGAAGGCAAGACCGAGCAGCGTCGCGACCGGTCCCAGCGTGATGTAGCGCTTGTGCCAGTTCAGCTTCAAGCCCAGCACTTCGCGGCCTTCGAACTGGCCCTTGCAGATGATGCCGGTGTCGACCATCGACGCCGCGTCCGAGCCGGCTTCGGGGCTCGTGAGCCCGAAGCAGGGAATATCGCGGCCATCGGCGAGCCGCGGCAACCATTGTTGCTGCTGCTCCTTGGTGCCGAAGCGCATCAGGAGTTCGCCGGGCCCGAGGGAGTTTGGCACCATCACGGTGACAGCCGCGGTCAGCGACCGCGACGAAATCTTGCGCACCACTTCGGAATGCGCGTAGGGCGAGAAGCCGAGCCCGCCATGCTCCCGGGGGATGATCATGCCGAAGAATTTTTGGGCCTTGATGAAGGACCAGACTCCCGGCGGCAGGTCGCGCCATTCCCAATTGATCTTCCAGTCGTCGAGCATGGCGCAGAGTTCGTCGACCGGGCCGTTGAGAAAGGCCCTCTCCTCGTCGGTCAAGGTCGCCGGCGCGGTCGCCAGCAATTTCGACCAGTCGGGATTGCCGGTGAAGAGGTCGGCGTCCCACCAGACGTCGCCGGCTTCCAGCGCCTCGCGCTCGGTGTCGGACATGACAGGCAATACGCCCTGTGCCCAGGAGAAAATCGGCTTGGTGATGTAGTCGCGGCGGAAGCTCATGGCGATCACCTCATGGTTGGCGGCACGGCTGGCACCGCGCCTTAAGCCAAACGACGGTTCATCCTAGCTGATGGCGCGGGATTCGGGGGCACTTCGCGGCGGGAATGAAGCGAAATTGATGAACCAACCGATAACGGCGGTGGCTTGGATCAGTTCCAAAAAGGCCACGATTTCCGGTATTTAGGAATTCCTCGCATCCAGCCCGCTTGGCCGTTCAGGCGCGGACTCGCCCATCGACCACCTCGAGGATGCGGTCGCACCGGCGCGCGAGATCGATGTTATGGGTGACCAGGAGAAAACTGGTGCCACTGTCCCGGTTGACCTGCCGCATCAATTCGAAGACCGCGTCGGCCGATTTGGTGTCGAGATTTCCGGTCGGCTCATCGGCCAGCACCAGATCGGGATTCATCGCCAAGGCTCGCGCGACCGCGACGCGCTGTTGCTGGCCGCCGGACAAGTTATTGGCGAGGTTATCGCCAAATTTCTCCAACCCGACCTGGGCCAGCAGCCCACTCGCGCGGTTCTCGATCTCCGCGCTGGGAAATCCGCGATCGACCAGTAGCGGCATCATGACGTTTTCCCGGGCCGTGAATGCCGAGATCAGCAGGTGATACTGAAACACGAACCCGATGGTGTGGCCGCGCAAATGGGTAACTTCGGTATCATCCAGCGCACCGATATCCCGGCCTTTGATCGTGAGCCGACCCGATGTCGGCCGATCGAGCAGGCCGACGATATTGAGCAGCGTGCTCTTGCCTGAGCCGGAGGGCCCCATCAGCGCCAGAAACTCCCCATGATCGAGCCGAAGATCGATATCGTGAAGCACCTCAGTCTCGGTGGGCAGGCCGACATTGTAGGCCTTGCAAACTTTTTCGAGCCGGAGAATTTCATCAGCCACGGATCGCCACCACCGGATCGAGCTTGGCGGCCCGGACCGCCGGCGCTGTCGCCGCCAGCAGACCGGTGACGGTTGCGAGCAACGCCGTGAGAATGAACAGGCGCCGCTCAAGGATCAGCGGAAACAGTTCCGATCCGTCCGCCTGCCGCGCCATCGAATGCCAGTAGATCAAGGCGAAGGCGCCTAGCGCGGCGCCGAATAGCGAACCGACAAATCCCAACAACCCGCCCTGCACCAGGAAGACGCGCAGCACCTGCCCGCGCGAGGTGCCCATCGCTCGCAGGATGCCTATGTCCTTCGACCGCTGGATCACCGACACCACCAACACCGCCGCGATACCGAAGGCGACTGACAGTCCAACGAAAAGCCTGATCAGGGTGTTGGTGTTCTCCTGCGCCTTGACGGCCGTGAAAAACTGCGCGTTGGTCTTGATCCAGCTGTCGGCCTCGACCGGCATGGCCGCCTCGATGCGCTGCGCGATGTCTTCCGCCGCATAGATGTCCGCTACCGTGATGTCGATGGTGGTGACGCCGCCGATCATACCGAGCAGCGACTGTGCGGTCCGCAGCGCGACGAAAGTCGCGCGCTGGTTGGTGCCCTTGTTGCCGAAATCGGCGAGCCCCGAGATCGTCAGCACCCGGTTGGCGCCGGACCCGGCCTGAAGGTTCAGCTTGTCGCCGACCACGGCGCCGAGATTTTTCGCCAGTTCAATGCCGATGATGACGTCCTCGCTGGTCAGGCGTGCTTCGCCCGCGACGATATAGTCCGGCACCTTGACGATGTTGAAGTAGGATTCAGGCTCCACGCCGGTCAGCGTCACCGCGCGGCTGGCATCGCCGCGTACCGCCAATACCGAACCGGCGATGGTGGGAGAAACCGCCGTCACTTCCGGCATCGCCAGCATCTGGCTTCGAATCTTCGGCCATTGATCGATCGATATCACGCGCTGGCTCGGGCGCTGCACGACGGCATCCTCGACTTCGCCGGGGGCGTTACGCAGCGGACGCGCGACCTGATCCGGCGTCAGCAGCTGGATTTGCGGCTGCGAGGTGAGGACGCGCTTGATGAAGTTCGCCTCGAGCCCCGCCAGCATCGCCGACATGAAGACGATAACGGCAACGCCGATCGCGATGCCGGCGATGATGAAGATCGTTTGCAGTCGCCCCTCGCGGAGGAATCGCACGGCCGCGATCCATTCGAACGGCAGCCACCGGTTCATGGCAGGACGGCCCGAATGCGCTGCCCGGTGAGGACGCCGGAGTTCAGGGGAACCGCGGCCTCGTTTTCCGAAATCCCTTCCAGGATTTCGATATGGCTGTTGCCGCGCAAACCGATTTTTACCGGACGCTTGACGGCGCGGCCGTCCTTGATCCCGAGCACCCAGGGCTGCCCCGAAAGCATGTCGTGCACCGAACGTACCGGCAGTTCCAGCGTGTCCGCCTTTGCCGCGACCTCGATATCGACCGAGACCGTCATGTCCTGGCGCAGATAGTCCGGCGGGTCGCTAACCGCCAGCTTGACCTCGACGGAGGCGCGGGAAATATCGATCCCCGGATTGATGTAGGAGACAACGGCGGCGAAGCGGCGATCGGGATAGGCGTCGGCGGACGCGACGGCTTTCTGCCCGAGCGCGATCCTGCCAAGATTGCGTTCGTCGATCTGCAGTACGAGTTGCAATTCGCCGGTCGGCGCCAGAACCATGAGCGCCTTTCCCGGCTGCACCACCGTGCCGCGCTCGACGTTGCGCGTGATCAAAATGCCGTCGCGCGGCGCGGCGATCGTGGCGTAGCCAAGTCTCGACTCCGCCGTATCGAGATTGGCTCGCGCCTGATTGAGCAGGGTCTGCGACATGACATAATCGCTGCCACCCGGACTCGCGGTATAGACCTGGAATTGCGCCGACCGCATCTGGGCACGGGCGACGTCGAGCGTCTTCTGCGCGTCGTCGAGCGAGGCTCGGGTGGCGTAGCCGTTATGTTCGAGCTGTGCGGTGCGGTCGAACGTCTGCTGTGCGTTGAGGAGATTCGCTTGCGCCTGTGCCAGCGCTTCCTTCGCCGACGGCTGCGTCAGTTCCTCGAGCTGCCTGATCCGGGCTTCCGCCTGTGCCACCGCTCCTTTCGCCTGCACCACGGCGGCTTTGGGCTCGCGCGCCTCGAGGGAGATCAGGGGCTGGCCCTTGCTGACCCGCTCGCCTTCGCGCACCAGCACGTCATCGACAGTGCCGGTGATCTGGCTGCCGATCTCGACGCGGTAGGGCGTCTCGACATGGCCAGACGCGACAACGGTTTCGACCAGATGTCCGCGTTTGACCTGATCGACGACAACCGCCGGCCCCAAGATCAGCCTCGCTCCCTGCCAAGCACCGGCACCGAGGGCCAGGATCAGCGCGAGAACGAACCATCTATGGAACCACAGCGCCGACCAGACGGCCCTTGCGCGAAAATCATGCTTTGCCGGGAGGGCTATCGTTTGCTCGACCATTGCGACGCTATGCCAATCCGCCCAGACGTCGGGGTGGGTTTTCAAGTGGATGGCCGGAACCGTTCGGCCGATTGGTTGAATGCTAGTTCAACGGCATCGGCAAGGAGTTGCGATAGGTCAATGAGCGGACAAACAACCGGCTGGGGCGCCTTGGTCAGACGGCGGTTCATCCCAGCGGATGGTTCCGAAAAGTCCGCATTTTCCGCCGCTTGCGCAGGGTTGACGTATTTCCTGGCCGCCGAAAATTCGGTCTGTGACCGGCTGCGACCAAAGGCCCCGCGCGGTGAACGATCGGACAACGCTACGAAATGCTGAGCCGGGTGATGACATTGTTATGGTATTGCTCTCGCTGTCCGATCCAAGTCTCCGCCAGATCGATCAATTCGATCACCAAACGAATAGACCTCATGGCGACGTTGGCTCAACCTGCGATCTTCCGATCCCGTGCATGGTCCGCGCGATCAATGGCGGTTGCGGCGATCTCGGCCGCGATCTGGGCCGCCGTCGGGACCAGCCGTGCGGCCGACACGCCAGCGCCAGCGCCGGACAAGCTCGATCGCATCACAAGATTCTTCGACAACGAGATTGCCTCCGGGAAATTGCCCGGCGCCGTTGTGTTGATCCAGCAGCACGGCAAGCCGGTCTATCTGAAGTTTTTCGGCGTCCAGGACGTTGCGACGAAAGCGCCGATGACATCAGATACGATCTTTG
>JAIEPP010000058.1 GCA_019748335.1 Xanthobacteraceae bacterium | reverse complement strand
GGCGGCCTCGAAAGGGGGACCAGCGCGGTACCAAACCCCGATCGAGGCCGCTTGCGCCGATCGGCGGATCGAGCGCTACTCATTTTTTCGTGAGTACCCGGTGCGATAATGAGACGCGCCGGTGACTTGATTCCAGATTTTCGGTGTCCGAATTGGGACGGCCGGCGTTTTCGAGCGGATCGGGCGCCGTTTCTCGCGAATAAAATTCATTAAAACAATAAGATAGTGCGTGTTCGAGCGAAGTGGGCACAGGTTCGCGTGAAGAACAACGTGTCAAAACAAAAAAGCAGAACCCGGTTCTGATTTGATCAGGACCGACAAGGCTCGTCTCTATCCGCCGGTTTTTTCCATCTGGTCGTAGACGGCTTGGGCGATTTGCGTCAGCCGGGTGCGGTCGGTGCCGCCGCTCACGACGTAGCCGACGCTGCGATCGGCCCAGAACAGCGCGCTGTCGCTGCCTTGCGCCGCATAACGCATCTGAGTCGCTCCGGCTTCCGACTTCGCGGTGTAGATCGTGAAGCGTTCGCCCGACGCGCTCTCATACATCAGGAAAGACGCAGGGCCGGTCGGGCCGGGCAGCAGCCTTCCGCCGACCAGCTTCAGTCCGGCAGCGGCAAGTTCGGGCGCGCGGACGTCCCAGCCGCAGCGCTTGGTCAGCCATTGCTGCAGGTGGGTGCGTTCGCTGCCCGGCACTTCCACGGGATGGCGGACTTCCACCACATAGAGCCGGTGCGCATCGAGCGCATCCACGGTGAAATTCTGGAAGGTCGAAGGGGCGGCGGCCACGCCGTGCGCCACCCAGCCGGTGCCACCGCCGACGATGAACGCCGCCAGTGTCGCCGCGATCGCGCCATAGACCCATTTGCGCGGCTCTCGCACCAGCCGCTCGATCTCGAGCCGCTTCGGCACCGCCTCGTCGGCGACGGAATCGTAACGTGCGTGCAACGCTTCCGCCATCGCGCGCCACGACTGCACCCGCGCGTTGTCGTCGGGATGCGCCGACAGCCATGCCTCGACGTCGCCGCGGCGTTCCGCCGGCAACTCGTTGTCGACGTAAGCATGCAACTCGTCTTCGGTGACGGGAATGTTCGGATCGGTCATTGTCTTCGTCTCTGTCTATTCCAAGGCTGGTCTATTCCAGGGCCGCTCTATTCCAGGGTCGGTCTATTCCAGGGTCGGTCATTCCAGGCTCTAGTCGAAGGTCTGTCTATTCCAGGCCGAAATTGGTTTCGAAATCGGTCCATGCATAACGCCTGCCATCACGCGCTCATTTCACCCGCCGCAACGCCGTTCGCTCGCCTTCGAGCGAAGCTTTCACATGTGCCCGCGCCCGCGCCAGCCGGGACATGACGGTGCCGATCGGCACGCCCTGGATGTCGGCGACCTCGCGGTAGCTCAGGCCTTCCAGCATCACCAGCAGCAATACCGAGCGCTGTTCTTCCACCAGCGTGGCCAGCGCGCGGGCGATGTCGCGGCCTTCGGCTTCGGTGCCGCTGGCATCCGGGTTGTTGTCGAGTAGCGGCATGAATTGCGGCCGCCGCGCCAGCGACCGCCGCCGGTTCTTGTTGAGGTTGGTCAGGATCGTATAGAGCCAGCTCCTGACGTCGCCGCCGAGAAACAGCCGCTCCGAACGCAACGCGCGCACCAAGGTATCCTGCACCAGATCGTCGGCGATATCGGCATCGCGCGCCAGTGCACGCGCGTATCGGCGGAGCGCCGGAATCATGGCTTCGACACTTTGGCGAAACGCGGTCATTGACACCAGATCTTCGTGTTGGTCCGGCGCGAACGCCTTACCCAACATAACACCCAATCGGCGCGACTATTCCGGCCATTGAGACCTGCGTCAAACAGCGTTAATTCGGGGCGGATTTGGGCTGTACCCCGGTGGAGTGCTGGTGTACCTCCAGACCCCAATGGAAGCCGACTGGAAGGCAAGATGTCGCAGAAATCGGGTCTGATGCAGGGCAAGCGCGGGGTAATCCTCGGCGTCGCCAACAACCGCTCGATCGCCTGGGGTATCGCCAAGGCATGCCACGACGCCGGCGCCGAAATCGCGCTGACCTGGCAGGGCGACGCGCTGAAAAAACGGGTCGAGCCGCTGGCCCAGGAAATCAACGCGCTCCTGCTCGGCCATTGCGACGTCACTGACGCGGCCACCATCGATGCGGTATTCGACGTGCTCCGGGAGAAGTGGGGCAAGATCGACTTCGTGGTGCATGCGATCGCGTTCTCCGACAAGGATCAGCTCGACGGCCGATATGTCGAGACCACCGCCGACAATTTCTCCAAGACCATGCTGATCAGCTGCTATTCGCTGACCGCCGTCGCGCAGCGCGCGGAGAAGCTTTTGACCGACGGCGGCTCGATCCTGACGCTGACCTATTACGGCGCCGAAAAATGGATGCCGCATTACAACGTGATGGGCGTCGCCAAGGCAGCCCTGGAGGCCAGCGTGCGCTATCTTGCCGCCGATCTCGGCGAGAAGAAGATCCGCGTCAACGCGATCTCGGCGGGACCGATCAAGACGCTGGCGTTTGCCGGCATTGCCGATTCCCGTCTGCTGCTGAAATGGACCGAGGTCAACGCGCCGCTGCTGCGCAACGTCACCATCGAGGAAGTCGGTGACAGCGCGCTCTATTTCCTGTCGGATATGTCGCGCGGGGTCACCGGCGAAGTGCATCACGTCGATTCCGGCTATCATGTTCTCGGCATGAAGCGGCTCGACGCGCCGGACATTTCGCTGGACAAGGAATAGCCGTACGTCCGATGCCCGCGCCCGTCATCTACTACATCCGCCACGGCGAGACGTCGTGGAATGCGGCGGGCAGGCTTCAGGGCGTGCAGGATATTCCGCTCAACGACCTCGGCCGCCGGCAGGCGGCTCATGCCGGCAATATCCTGGCGGAGCTGTTTGCACGCGACGGCCGCGAGCAATCCTCGCTGGCGTTCGTCGCCAGCCCGCTGATCCGGGCCCGCGCCACCATGGAGCTGGTCCGCGGCGAACTGAAGCTGCTGCCGACGGCTTACGCGCTCGACGATCGCCTGCGCGAGATCGGCTACGGCCAGTGGGAAGGCTCGACCCTGCCCGAGATGCAAGTCGCCGCCCCCGACCTCTATGCCAGGCGCCAGACCGAGAAATGGACGGTGTCGCCGCCGGGCGGCGAGAGCTATGTCGAGGTCCAGGCGCGGATGCAGGACTGGTACGCCTCGCTGCAGGGCGACACGGTGGCGGTGGCCCATGGCGGCACCGCGCGGGCGCTGATGGTGGCGCTCGGCATCGAGACCCCGCAAAGTGCCGCGGACCTCACCATCGAGCAGGGCGCCGTCTACGTGTTCCGCGACGGTGGATTGCAGAAGTATAGTTAACCCTGGTCCCGTCATTCCGGGGCGATGCGAAGCATCGAACCCGGAATGACGGCCGAGAGGTTTGACCGCTGTGTCCGCGCGCGTTACCACACAGCCCAATCCGCCGTTTCGAGCCCCAAATGTCCTTCAACACCTTCGGCCACATGTTCCGGGTTACGACCTTTGGCGAGAGCCACGGGATCGCGATCGGCTGCGTGGTCGATGGCTGCCCGCCGCTGATCCCGCTCACCAACGAGGACATCCAGCGCGATCTCGATCGTCGCCGTCCCGGTCAGTCGCGCTTCACCACCCAGCGCCAGGAGCCCGACACGGTCAAAATCCTGTCCGGCGTGATGGCCCATCCCGAGACCGGCGCGCAGGTGACGACGGGAACGCCGATCGCGCTTCTGATCGAGAACACCGACCAGCGCTCCAAGGACTATTCCGAGATCAAGGACAAGTTTCGCCCCGGTCACGCCGACTTCACCTATGAAGCCAAATACGGCCTGCGCGATTATCGCGGCGGCGGCCGTTCGTCGGCGCGCGAGACCGCGACGCGTGTCGCGGCCGGCGCCATCGCGCGCAAGATCCTGCCCGAGGTCAAGGTGCGTGGCGCGCTGGTGCAGATGGGGCCGCACAAGATCGACCGCGACAAATGGGACTGGGACGAGATCGCGCGCAACCCGTTCTTCTGTCCCGACAAGGACAAGGCCGCATTCTTCGAGCAATATCTCGACGGCATCCGCAAGAGCGGCTCCTCGATCGGTGCGGTGATCGAAGTCGTCGCCGAAGGCGTGCCGCCCGGCCTGGGCGCGCCGATCTACGCCAAGCTCGACGGCGAACTGGCAGCCGCAATGATGAGCATCAACGCGGTGAAGGGCGTCGAGATCGGCGCCGGATTCGGCGCGGCCGAATTGTCGGGCGAGGAAAACGCCGACGAGATGCGCACCGGCAACAACGGCACGCGGTTCCTGTCCAACCACGCCGGCGGCGTGCTCGGCGGCATCTCCACCGGCCAGCCGGTGGTGGTGCGCTTTGCCGTGAAGCCGACCTCGTCGATCCTGTCGCCGCGCCAGACCGTGGATCGCTCGGGTCACGACACCGACATCCTCACCAAGGGCCGTCACGATCCCTGCGTCGGTATTCGCGCGGTACCGGTCGGCGAGGCCATGATGGCCTGCGTGCTGGCGGATCATCTGCTGCGCCATCGGGGCCAGGTCGGCTGATAAAGGCGGCTCGCCGCACGCCTGACATCGCGACGTGAGGCGTTGATGTCACCTTGACGCGCGCGCAACCAGCGCCGCAAATGCCGACATGGATAGCTTAGAGCTTCAGAAACTCATCGACTGGCTGATCGACGGCGCGCGATCCGTCGTCGGCTCGCCGCAGTGGCTTTCCGAAATCGGCGAACGTCTGATCGCGGCCGGCGTGCCGTTGTGGCGCACCGGCGTCTTCGTCCGAACGCTGCATCCCGAGATCTTTGGCCGCAACTTCATCTGGAAGCCCGGTTCTGAGGTCGAAATCGGCACGGTCGATTTCAAGATTCTGGACTCGCCGGATTTTCACAACAGCCCGCTGGCGATCGTATTCCTACAGGGGCTGGAGGTCCGGGCCAGGGTCGACGATCCCCAGAGCGGCCGGTTTCCGATCATCGCCGATCTGCGCGCCGAGGGCGTCACGGATTACATCGCGCTGCCGATACTATTCATCGACGGTTCGATCCACGCATCGAGCTGGACGACCAAGCAACCCGGCGGCTTCACCGAGGTACAACTGGCGGCGCTGCGGAGCGTCGTCAAGCCGCTGGCGCGGTTGATCGAAATCGTGAGCCTGACCCGCACGGCGTCGCTCCTGCTCGACACCTACGTCGGCAACCGTGCCGGCGAGCGGATTCTCGGCGGCCAGATCAGGCGCGGCCACACCGAGACCATGAATGCCGCGATCTGGCTGTCCGACCTGCGCGGCTTCACGGCGCTGTCCGACCGGCTACCGGCCGAGACCGTGGTCGATATTCTCAACCAGTATTTCGACTGCCAGGTCGATGCCATTCGCAAGCGTGGCGGTGAAGTCCTGAAATATATGGGCGACGGGCTGCTCGCGGTGTTTCCGATCGACGAATATGTCGGTGATGAACAACAGGTGTGTTCACGGGTGCTGGAAGCCGCCCATGAGTCCCGCGCCAGCGTCGCCGACATGAAATATCCGATCGGCGACGCCGTCGAGCAGTTTCGCTTCGGTGTTGCGCTTCATGTCGGGCGAATTCTCTACGGCAATATCGGCGGCGGCAACCGGCTTGATTTCACCTGCATCGGTCCGGCCGTGAATCTCGCGGCCCGGCTGGAAAAGATCGCCAGCAACCTCCGCCGCACGGTGGTGGCATCGGAGGGATTCGCCGGCATCTGCCGGGGAGGCTGGAGCGATCTCGGCGAGTTTCCGGTCGCGGGTTTCGCCAAGGCGGCCCGGGTCTACGGCCTGATCGATGAGACCCCTTGAGCTGAATCCGCGGTTGCTCGCCTTCGTAGCCCGGATGGAGCGAAGCGCAATCCGGGGCCGGCCGTCGGGGGACAGGTGCCGCAAGCCGGTCCCGTTCTACTTTGCATGGGGTTGTTTTGCGATTTTTTGTCTGAGCCGGGCCGTGACCCGTGTTCTGGTCCCGGATTTCGCTTCGCTCCATCCGCGCTACGCGGACCGCGTCACTCCTCGGGCTCGGTCGTGAACAGCAGCGGATAGCCCTTGGCGCGGCCGGCGTCGGTGGCGCGGGTCGCCTTGGTCTCGGCGACATCCTTGGTGAAGACCGCGACCACGCAGACGCCGCGCCGGTGCGCGGTGATCATGACCTTGTGGGCCTGATCCTCGGTCATGCGGAATTCGGCTTTCAACACCGTGACGACGAATTCGCGCGGCGTGAAGTCGTCGTTGACGAGGATGACCTTGTGCAGGCGGGGCCGTTCGGTCTTGGTTTTGACTTTGGTTTTTGGCTTGGCGACGATATCGATCATCCCGCAGAGTTTCCCGAAGCGAACGCGATCTTTGGTTTGAGCATGATCTTGGCGGAAAACCGGTATCCACTTTTCCGGATCATGCTCTTAGACGGGTTCGCCGCGATCAGCTTGCGCGGCAGTCCGCCAGGCGCTGCGCCATGCTCTGGTCGCCACGGCTGACGGCCGTCTCGATCAGTTTACAGGCTCCGGGCCGATCGTGGAACTGGGTGTTTGCCGAGAGTTTGAGCGCGATCAGGGCCTGCATCGCGCCGGGTTCGTCCAGTTCCGCGGCCTCGGCGGCGTCGAACAGGAGATGCTCGGGGTAATCGAGCCGCACCTCCGGATATTGGGCCAGCAACCGCAATACCTGGATGCGGGTGTCGTAGTCATAGCCGCTGGCCAGGTCGATCAGGCGCACGCCTTCCTGGATGTTGCGTGGCACCCATTTGCCTTCGAGCATGAGCTGTCCCAGCATGCCCTTGGCCATCCAGCTGTCCGAGACGCCTTTCAGCAGTGACACCGCGCGCTTGGGGTCGGCGGGGCCGCCTTCGCCTGATATCAGCATCTGTGCCAGCGGCACGATCGCGCCGCCGGGATCGGCACTCCGGGCTTCCTCCAGAAGTGCGCGGGCGCGCACCGGATTTTCGTTCCGGATGGCATTCGCCAGTTCGCGCTTGGCACCGAACACATAAGGGCCTCTTGCGATGCGCTCGAGGATGTCGAGACCGCGGCTGCGCTCTTCCGGCTTGTCGGAGGTCGCGAGCAGGCTTCCGAGCGTCAGTGACAGGTCGGCCCGGCTGCTGCCCGTTGCCGGGTTGTTGACGGCGCGCTCGGCCCAATAGCGTGCGGCGACGAGATCGCGCTTGACGATGTCGCCGTCCATGAGCCGCCGTATCAGCATCCGCGTGGCAAAGGGATGGCCGAGTTCGGCGGCCTTGTGCAGCGCTTCGGCGGCCTCGGCGCGGGTGACTGATTGCGGTCTCTCGGGGTGGCCGCGATCCCAGGATTTGTGATGCTCGTAGATCTCGTAATAGGCTTCGGCGCTGCCTTGCGCCGCGGCCTCCCGCCAAAGCCTGATCGCCTCGGCCTTTTGCTCATACGGCATCCACCGCCCGACCTGCACCTTGAAGTACAGATCGTCGGGATGCGCGGCGAACGCCATGTTGCAGCTCTGGCGCCGCAATTCCCAGCGGCGGCGCAGCACGGTATCGCCGACATATTCCTTCGGGTCTTCCTCGAGGCTCCTGCAGAGTTCACCGGCATTCTCCTGCGTCAGCACAGGCTGCGGCTGCTCCGGCTCGGGCTGAACGGCGGCGGGCCACAGCACTTGCAGGAACAGCGCCGTTACGATGCCAAGCACGGCAAATGGGACCAGCCACAGGGCGATTGAGCGCTGTTGTGGCGGACGGCCGTTGATTGCAGGAGTTTCCGGAGGCGTAACCATTTCCAAGCCATTGGCGGCCGGGTACTGGCCGCGCCCTTGTGTCGCGGCGAGCTCTGGTTTTGTTCAACGGCTCTCTACGGCAGCGCCGGCACGGTCCTGAGATAGGCGACGATATCGGCCTGATCGGAGTTTTTGAGCCCGGCATAGTAACCATACGCCATCGGCGGTTTCAGCGGCCGGCCGTCGCGCGCCACGCCATGGGTAACGGCGCGGATGATTTCCGCGTCGCTCCAGCCGCCGAGGCCCGCGGTCGGATGCGCGGTGATGTTGGGCACGACCGTTCCCGGCGTTCCCTCAGGCGTTCCCTCGCGCGGCGGGAGCACGCGGCCGCCGCCGCCGAGGCCGCCCTTGAAGTCGGACACCCCGCGCGACCACGCCGAGTGACATTCCATGCAGTGGCCGATGGTGACGAGATAGGCGCCACGTTTGACGGGATCGGCCAGCATGGCCTTGCTGAATCCGGCATCGGCGTCGGGATAGGGATCGCGACGCACCGGCGCCCTGTAGACGGGATCGGGAACCTGGTTCCTGACCGGCTTGACGCTGCGCAAATAGGCGACGACGGCGTCGAGATCCTCCGGCAGCAGCGCCTTGTAGAAATTCGCCGGCATGATCGCCGCCAGCGGTACGCCGGCGAGGCGGCCATGATCCGGCCGCGCGCCTTCGATCAGCGCGCGCTTGATCTCGGCGTCGCTCCAGCTTCCGATACCGGTCTCCTTGTCGGCGGTGATGTTCGGCGCCGTGGCGACGAAGGGCGGGGTGTTGAAGGCGAGGCCGCCGGACAGCGCCTTGTCGGCGATCAACTTGCCCTCGGCGTCGCGCGGCGAGTGGCAGTTGCCGCAGGCCATGATCGAATTGACGAGGTAGTTGCCGCGTTCGACCGGTGTTTCCGCGATAGCAGTCGAGGCTGCCAACAGGCATGCGCCCACAGCGATCACGATACGAAGCATTATTTTCTCCCGCTCAATATTTGATCTATCGCAGCCGAATCGAGGCCGGGCAACATTTGACCGAAACGGGGCGGTGGAGGACTAACCTGAATGTGAAGGCTGGATGATATCAGTGCTTTGCGTGGGCCGCTTTGCATGTCACGATTGCCGTCAGTCGACGGGAGGGCAGCGATGCGCTGGTATGTCTCGATCGGGGCTGTGCTTGTGGCAGGCGTGCTCGCCGGCGGCGATGTCGCGGGTGTTGCCGCACCGAGCCCAAAGAATCAGATGAATCCGCCACCGGGCCGGTTACTGGCCGACAAGGAGGCGAATGCGTCGGTCGATGTCGAACTGATTCTCGCCGTCGACGTCTCCTATTCGATGGACATGGACGAGCTTGCGATCCAGCGCGAGGGCTACGCGCAAGCGGTCGTCTCCAAGGAATTTTTGCAGGCGCTGAAGACCGGCCCGCACGGCAAGATCTCGGTGACGTATTTCGAATGGGCGGCCTCCAGCGACCAGAAGATCATCATCCCGTGGCGGGTGATCGACGGCCCCGAAACCGCCGATGCCGTCGCCAATGAAATCATGAAGACCCCGATCCGGCGCGCGTCGCGCACCTCGATCTCGGGCGCGATCAACTTCGCGATGCCGCTGTTCGACGAGAACCCCTATCGCGGCCTGCGCCGCGTGATCGATATTTCCGGCGACGGCCCCAACAACAACGGCGCGCCTGTCGTCGTCGCCCGCGACGCCGCCGTGGAGAAGGGCATCGTCATCAACGGCCTGCCGATCATGGTCAAGGAGCCGTCCTATTCCACCATGGACATCGACAACCTCGATTTCTATTACGAGGACTGCGTCATCGGCGGACCCGGCTCGTTCGTGGTGACGATCAAGGACCGTGACAAGTTCAAGGAGGCGATCCGCACCAAGCTGCTGCTCGAAGTCGCCGGCCGCCAGCCCGAGCGCTGGGTCGTGCCGGCCGCGGCGGAGGCAACTAAAGAGCCGCGCGTGAATTGCCTGGTCGGCGAGAAGATCTGGCAGGACCGGTGGGGAAGGTAGTTCGTCATTGCGAGGAGCGAAGCGACGAAGCAATCCAGTCTTTCTTCGAACTGTGAGATGGATTGCTTCGCTTCGCTCGCAATGACGGGATAGCGACGAAACCGGTGGACGAAAGCGTGCTTGGGTCGTGCTATCGTCTACCGCCTGAACCGCGCCACCAGTTCCACATGAGGCGTGTGGCGAAACTGGTCCACAGGCGTGACGCCTTCGATCTTGTAGCCGCCGTCGATCAGGATTTTTGCGTCTCGCGCAAAGGTCGCCACATTGCAGGACACCGCGACGACAGTCGGAATCTTGCTGGCGGCAAGCTGGGTCGCGACCGCTTGTGCGCCTTGGCGGGGCGGGTCGAACACGATGGTGTCGTAGTCGCGCAGCTCCTGCGGCACTAGCGGACGCCGGAACAGGTCGCGCGTTTCGGCCTTGAGCGGCTTTAGTCCGGACGTCGAAGTCGCCGCCTTCTGCAAGGCCGCGATCGAGTTGGCGTCATTGTCAAAAGCCGCCACCCGCGATTTCGCGGCCAGCCGCAGCGCGAACGGGCCGACGCCGCAGAATAGATCGGCGACGTGCTTGGCGCGCTTGCAATGTTCGGCGACCAGTGCTGCCAGCGTTTCTTCGCCCAGCACCGTCGCTTGCAGGAAAGATCCCGGCGGCAGCGCGACCTGCGCGGCGCCGATCGTGATCACCGGCGGCGTTCGCGCCAGCACCAGTTCGCCATGGCGCGTCAGCCGCGCCAGCCGGTGTTGCTTGGCGACTTCGGACAGTTTGGCGATCAGCTTGGTCGATACCGCCCCCGAGCCGCGTACGTCGACGTCGAGGCCGCTCTCGGTGGCGGTGACCTGGATATCGAGCGGCTTGCCGATCCCGATCAGTGGTTCGGCGACGGCCCAGGCCGCCTCTATCGCGCCGTCGAGATGCGGGTCGAGGATCGGGCAGCGGTCGATCGGGACGATGTCGTGCGAACTGGCCGCCGCGAAGCCGACCTTGAGCACCTCGTGCGTTCCCATCCGCGCGTGCAGGGTGATGCGGCGACGGCCGGCGCCGTGCGCGTCGACCAGCGGGGCCACGGCGCAGTCGATCCCGGTCTGCGCCAGCGTCGTTACCACGATGTCGCGTTTCCACGCGCGATAACGCTCCGTCTCCCAGTGCTGGATCGCGCAGCCGCCGCAAATGCCGAAATGCGGGCAGAACGGCGCGATCCGTTCCGGGCTGGCACTCTCCACCGCGATCAGCCTGCGGCGGTCGGGATGACGGCCGGGAACCGGCGCGACTTCGACCCTCTCGCCGCCGAGCGTATACGGTACATAGACGCTTTCGCCGCCGACGTTGGTAACGCCGTCGCCGCGATGGCCGACGTGATCGATGACGAGATGCTCGGTGTCAGCCACGGCGCGCCCCGATGAAGAATTCGATATTGCCGTCGCCGCCCGCGATCGACGACGGAAATACCTGGATGTCGGTACAGCCGAGCGAGGCTGCGAACGCCGAAATGTCGTCGCAGATTTCCTGGTGCACGAAGGCGTTCTTGATGATGCCGTGCTTACTGTGTTTTCGGTCGGCCTCGAATTGCGGCTTGATCAGCGCCAGCAGGTGCATCGGTGCCGCCGCCAGTGACAGCGCCACCGGCAGCACGGTTTTCAGGGAAATGAAGCTGACGTCGATGACGACGATGTCGGGCCGCGCGGGCAGGCGCTTGCCTTCGTATTTGCGGATATCCGTTTCTTCCATCGAGACGATGTTGGGATGGTTTTGCAGCGAGTGGTGCAACTGGCCATAGCCGACATCGACGGCGAACACGAGGCTGGCGCCGTTCGCCAGCAAAACTTCGGTGAAGCCGCCGGTGGAGGCGCCGACGTCGAGGCAGACATGGCCTTCGACCGGAATCGGATATTGCTCCAGCGCAGCGGCGAGCTTGACGCCGCCGCGCGAGACCCAGGGGTGCGCGGGCTGCGCCGAAATCTTCGCATCGGCGGCGACGGTCTCCGATGGCTTCATCACCTGCTTGCCGTCGGCCGTCACGAAGCCGGCTTCGATCGCCGCCCGGGCGCGGGCGCGGCTTTCGAACAGACCGCGCTCGACCAGCAGCACATCCACGCGCCTGCGGGAGGATGTTTCGTGGTCGTCGTTGTCAGCCACATTCAACTCGTTTTGCCGTTGGCGCGAGCCGCCGCCAGCACCACGCAGGCCTCGAACGCGGTGAGGTCGTGCCAAAGATCGGCCGGCGCCTGTCGCGGCGTCACCAGTCTGGCGCCGTGCAGATCGAGCGCGTGGATCATCATGAGATTGTCGGGAAGGGCGAAATCCTCGACGGTGAGACCGTCTTGGTCGGTGAGGCGCCCGTCGGTTGATTTCGTCACCGGACCGAATCGCCTGACGCGTTCGACATAGACAGCGGGATCGTTGCTGTAGGCGAACAGAAGCTTGCCACGGCCGGCCATGTAGCCGAGCTCGTAGACGGTGCCGGCATCCGCGCCCGGCCCGCGAAACGGCGTCAGGTTGGCAATGACGGCGTCGGCTGCGTCCATCATCGCTTCATTGCCCTTGAAGATCGCGAGCGAGGCGTCGTTGGCTTTGAGGTCAACGGCATTGTCGAGCGGGTAAAACCCGCTTACGTCATGGCGCGCGCAGATCGCGGCTTTGCGTTTTCCGATGTCAACGGCATCCGGCAGGAACACATCGGGACCTGCCAGATAGATATTCATCGTCTCACGCGAGTTTGCAACCTCAAGCGAGCTTGACGGTCTCGACCTTGTAGTCCTTGCCGAGCGCGTCGAACACCTTGGCGACAATGCCCTTGGCGTCGAGGCCGGCGCGGGCGTACATCGCGTTCGGCGAATCGTGGTCGAGGAACTCGTCGGGCAGGACCATCGCGCGCATCCGCAGGCCGCCATCGAGCATGCCGTTTTCGGCCAGTGTCTGCATGACGTGGGAGCCGAATCCGCCGATCGAGCCTTCCTCGATGGTCAGCAGCACCTCGTGGTCGCGGGCCAGCTTCATGACCATCTCGACGTCCAGCGGCTTCATGAAGCGGGCGTCGGCGATGGTGGTGGACAGGCCGTGGGCGGCGAGTTCGTCGGCGGCCTTTTCGCATTCGGCCAGACGGGTGCCGAACGACAGCAGGGCGATCTTGTTGCCCTGGCGGACGATTTTGCCCTTGCCGATTTCGAGGGGAATGCCGACTTCGGGCATCTCGACACCGCGGCCTTCGCCGCGCGGATAGCGCAGCGCGCTCGGGCGATCGTTGATCGCGACCTGGGTCGCAACCATGTGCACCATTTCGGCTTCGTCGGAGGCCGCCATGATCACGAAGTTCGGCAGGCAGCCGAGATAGGCGAGGTCGAACGAGCCGGCATGGGTCGCGCCGTCGGCGCCGACCAGGCCGGCGCGGTCGATGGCGAAGCGAACCGGCAGGCTCTGGATCGCGACGTCATGGACCACCTGGTCATAGCCGCGCTGCAGGAAGGTCGAATAGATCGCGCAGAACGGCTTGTAGCCTTCGGTGGCGAGGCCAGCCGCGAAGGTCACGGCATGCTGCTCGGCGATGCCGACGTCGAAGGTGCGCTTCGGAAAGGCCTTGTTGAAGATGTCGATGCCGGTGCCCGAGGGCATCGCGGCGGTGATGCCGACGATCTTGTCGTCCTTCTCGGCTTCCTTGACCAGGCTCTGGCCGAACAC
>JAIEPP010000442.1 GCA_019748335.1 Xanthobacteraceae bacterium | reverse complement strand
CTCGTTGATCAGATTGGCCAGGTCGGCGCCGGTAAAGCCCGTGGTGAGACCCGCAATCTTGTCCAGATCGACATCCTTGCCGACGGTGATCTTGCGAATGTGTACCTTGAGGATGGCGACACGCCCGTTCTTGTCGGGACGATCCACCAGCACCTGGCGGTCGAACCGTCCTGCCCGCAGCAGCGCGGGATCGAGAATTTCAGGGCGGTTGGTGGCAGCCAACAGGATAACTCCGGCCCGGGGGTCGAAACCGTCAAGCTCCGAGAGCAGCTGGTTCAGGGTCTGCTCCTTTTCATCGTGGCCGCTGAACGCCCCGGGGAACCGGCTGCGTCCGAGCGCGTCCAGCTCATCAATGAAGATGATGCAGGGTGCTGCCTTGCGCGCCTGCTCGAAGAGATCGCGGACCCGGGCGGCACCCACCCCGACAAACATTTCCACGAATTCGGAGCCGGAAATCGAAAAAAACGCGACTCCGGCCTCGCCGGCCACGGCGCGGGCCAGCAAGGTCTTTCCGGTGCCCGGTGGTCCTACCAGCAATATGCCTTTTGGAACATGAGCCCCAAGCCTCCCGTAGCTTTTAGGGTCCTTGAGAAACGACACCACCTCCTGCAGTTCGAACTTTGCTTCATCGACGCCAGCGACATCGGCGAAAGTAACTTTGGTGTCCTTCTCGACATAGACCTTGGCCCGCGACTTGCCGATCGACATCAGTCCGCCAAAGCCCTGGCGATCCGCCACCCGCCGCCCGAGAAAGATCCAGATGATGTAAAATATAAAGATGGGCACGACCCATGACAGAATAGTCGTGAACAGTCCGCCGGACGGCACGCCGGTCACGACAACACCTTTCGCCTCCAGCTTTTCGGCTAACGCCGGATCGACACGCGCGGTGACAAAGGCCGACTTCCCGCTCGCCAGCTTCTCCTTCAACTTACCCTCGATGGTGTCCTGACCGACCGCGACCTCGGTGACACTGCCCTGGGCGACGAGTTGCTCGAACTGGCTGAACGGAATGGTGTCAACCGTATTGTACGCCGTCACGAGCCATTGCAGCATCAGCACCGCGAGCCCGGCCATAAAGATAAACCCCATGGCAACGGCTTGCTTGCGTGAGGTCGGATCGGGTTCCATTTCATTCCCCCGGTTAGATCGAAACTACAGAACGATGAAGTGACCTGCCAACAGAGGCGGTCACAAATACATCTAACGAAGTCGGATCGCTGGGGCTTGCTCTAGATCAATTCGGATTGATCGCCCATAGCTTACGTTATCCCACTCTGGTATCTCCGCCGTTAATCTCAGGACGGAGGAAAATTTCCTTGCCTTACGTGTCTGTCGAGGATCTCCCCCAGCCGATTCAGGCGAATTTGCCGCAGCACGCACAGGAGATTTACCTGAGCGCTTTCAACAACGCGTGGGTGGAGTACGCAGCGCGCGGTCCCACACAACGCGAAAGGACCGCCCATCGCGTTGCGTGGGCGGCAGTGAAGCGCAAATACCGGAAATCCGGCGACCATTGGATTCTGCGCGAAGACTGATCTCGCGCGAACGCTACGATTCCTGTGTTACCGAACCCAACGCGTTCGCGACTGCCGCTAACAGCTCGACGCGGCTAACCACGCCGACCACGGCGCCGCCGCAAACCACCGGAAGCTGTGCAATATGGCGTGCATCCATCAATGCGACGACCTCGTCGAGGCTCGCTTCGTCATCGACGCAGACCGGATCACGCGTCATCACCTCACGAACCAACCGCGCCCGCATGCGTCGACTGGCGGGCGTGTCTTCGTCAATACCGAGCAATTCTTCCAGCCAGTTTCCCGGCGGCGGACTGATGTCGAGTTCGGTCCGGTGCAGAAAATCACCCTCCGAGATAACGCCGACAAGTGCCCCCTCACGATCGATCACAAGCAATCCGCGCTGATTGGTCTTCATGAGCAAATGCGCAGCTTCCATCACCGGCGCATCGGGCCCGATCGTTGCGAAGGAACGGCGCATGACATCAGATACGTTCATCGGCATACCTCTCAAAGGCTGCTCAGGCCCAGCATCACGCCGAGTTGTGTTGCGCGATAGCAAAGAGCTCGTCGCGCTTTTGCCGAATTTGCGTGCCATCGACGCCATATCCGGCGAGATCAAGCACAAGTTTGTTGAAGGCCGCGTCCGGCGCCGCGCTGATATCCGCGTCGATCAGGGCGCTGGCATAGTCCTCCGCAATCGTCCCGGTTTGGCCGCGCTTCCCCGCAGCCCACAAGCCCAGCATCCGCAAGCCGCGTGCGCGTTCCTTCAAGGCGCGCTCTTCTTCATAGGCGAATTTGGCCTCGAAAGCCTCTTCCCGACGTTCAAAGCTGGTCAACCTTCATCTCCTCGCCCGGCCCACATATTGGCCGCGGTTGATCGACGTCGCCGATATCTCGGTTTCGACAGTCTCCTCGTTTCCCCGGTTGATCGGTGATCATGATCGGGAATTCGGGACGACTGCATCGAGCAGAAAGCGAACCTGACTTTTTCAATCGGATTCAGACGCCCCACCTTGCTCTGGATCAACTAGCATTCATCGATCATCGTCTTCGCAGCGTCTCCTTGAGCATCTGCCCAAATGCGCCGGGATCCCGCTTGAGCCGCCGCCCGAAACGTCAGCCATCGCGCCGCGTCGGCCGCGGGGAAGCGCAAGCACCAGAGGTTCAGCAACCGCTGGATGGCTCAAATCCCCGGCCGAATTGCCAAAGCCAATTGATCCCAATCAACATCCGCCGTCTGGAACGGTGCGAACAAGGGCAAATGCTCAGGGCGAGTAGAGATTTCGACGTGGATTTGATGCAGCGTTGCATTGCGCTAGCCGGATCCTCGGCCAATGAGGGAGAGTATCCCTTTGCGGCCGTTATCGCGGGAAATGGCTCCTTCCTCTGCGAGTCGACGAACAAGGTAAAGAGCGATCATGACGTCAATCGCCATGCAGAAGTCGTCGCCCTTTCCAAAGCGCAGTTGGTTCGGGGAATGAATTTGTCCGACTGCACGATCTATTCGACGGTCGAACCTTGCGCCCAATGTTCATACGCCATCCGCGAGGCGCGGATCGGAAGGGTCGTTTACGGTCTCAAATCTCCCTTCATGGGTGGACACTCCCGATGGAACATTCTCTCGGACATGGGCTTATCCGCCGTACTCCCCGAGGTTTTTCTGCCGGCGCCCGAGATCGTCTCCGGCTTCTTGCAGGGCGAGATTGAAACCCTCTTCGAGCAATGGAATCCTTTGATTTGGCAGGTGATCAAGAAAAGAGGAATATTCGTCGGCAATACCGGTGAAGGCAGCAGCACCAGCGCCGCGCCCCCGGGCAGCGTCGGAGCCGGCCTGGCGCGGTTATTAAGAACGCGACTAGTTGATCTGATAAGGCAAATATGAGCCAGCGCAGGCGAAGATCAACGCATCTGCCTGCGTCGGCACTGTCAACGGGCTGTAGGAATACGTTACGGGAGAAACGCGATGCCACCAAAGGATCCCATCAACTGGATGCTTTCCGATGCGATCGAGACGCTGGCCCGGGCCGAGCGCCTGCACCAGCAGTTCCTGAATCTGCAACCGCTGGCTGGAACGCGCGAGCCATGCTGGGAACCGCCGATCGACGTGCTGGAGACCGAGCGGGAGATACTCATTCTGATCGCTTTGCCGGGCGTCGATCCAAATGAGGTCGAAGCTATACTCGAGAACGGAACGCTGGTGATCAGCGGTCGGCGCACATTGCCCGCGGAACTACGCAACGCGCGCATTCTCCGGCTCGAGCTGCCGCAAGGCCGGTTCGAACGTCGCATTCCCCTACCGACAGGCCGCTACGCCATAACCCGTTTCGCCGCGCACGGCTGCGTAGGCTTACGGCTCGCGAAATCCAGCTGAGGAGATGGCCATGTCACCAGACAATGAAGCATCCGCGTCGGGCTCTCCCCCATCACCCGATCCATCGGTTCAGATTCCGGCAGACGCTCTCATCATCGTGCCGGTACGCAACACCGTTCTGTTTCCGGGCGGCGTGATGCCGATCGCCATAGGACGGCCGAAATCGATCGCTGCCGCCCAGCAGGCGGTGCGCGAGCAGCGGCAGATCGGCCTTCTACTCCAGCGCGACCCGGAGTCGAGCGAACCGGGACCTGACGATCTCTACCGCGTCGGTACCATAGCCAATATCGTCCGCTACATCACCGGGCCGGACGACAGTCATCACGTCATCTGTCAGGGCGTGCAGCGTATGCGGGTGCTTGACTATCTTCCAGGCACCCCGTTTCTGGCGACGCGCGTCCTTCATATACCCGAGCCCACGACCAGTTCGCCGGAGATAGAGGCTCGCTTTTTGAATTTGCAACGGCAAGCGATTGAGGCTGCAGAGCTGCTTCCGCAGGCTCCGCCAGAATTGATCGCAGCATTGCAAAGCACCACCTCGCCTTCGACCCTGGCCGACCTCGCGACGTCCTACATGGACATCAAGCCGCAAGAGAAGCAGGAAGTCCTCGAGACGGTCGATCTCGCGCTCCGCATGGACAAGGTTTCGCGCCATCTGGCCGAGCGCATTGAAGTGCTTCGGCTCAGCCATGAAATCGGCCAGCAGACAAAGGCGACCTTCGACGAGCGTCAGCGCGAGGCGATCTTGCGCGAGCAGATGGCGACCATTCAGCGCCAGCTGGGCGAAGGCGACGGCAAGGCGCAGGAGGTAGCGGAACTGAACGAGGCGATCGCAAAGGCCAAAATGCCGCCCGAGGCGGAAAGCCAGGCACGAAAGGAAGTTCGCCGCTACGAACGGATGCCGGAAGCTGCCGCGGAGGCCGGCATGGTTCGGAGCTATCTCGACTGGCTGATTGAACTTCCCTGGAGCCTGCCGGAGGAGAAGCCAATCGACATCGCCGAGGCGAGGCGAATCCTCGACGCGGACCACTACGGTCTGGAGAAAATCAAGAGCCGGATCATCGAATATCTCGCGGTCCGGAAGCTGGCACCGCAGGGCAAGGCACCCATTCTCTGTTTCGTCGGTCCACCCGGCGTCGGAAAGACTTCGCTGGGGCAATCCATTGCACGCGCGATGGCACGGCCGTTCGTGCGTGTCAGTCTTGGAGGCGTTCATGATGAAGCCGAAATCCGCGGCCACCGACGCACCTATATCGGCGCCCTGCCCGGCAATATCATTCAGGCGATCAAGAAAGCGGGCGCGCGCAATTGCGTGATGATGCTCGACGAGATCGACAAGATGGGACGCGGAATTCAAGGCGATCCGTCTGCCGCGATGCTGGAAGTGCTCGATCCCGAGCAGAATGCGACGTTCCGCGACAATTACCTCGGCGTGCCTTTTGATCTGTCGCGGGTCGTGTTCGTGGCTACCGCCAACATGCTCGACAACGTTCCCGGTCCGCTGCTGGATCGGATGGAGATCATCAGTCTGGCCGGCTACTCGGAGGATGAGAAGCTGGAGATCGCGCGGCGTTATCTGGTCCGGCGTCAGCTCGAGGCCAACGGGCTAAAGGCGGAACAGGCCGATGTCGATTCGGACGCGCTGAAGCTCATCATCAGGGGCTATACACGCGAGGCCGGCGTTCGCAATCTGGAGCGAGAGATCGGCAAGGTTTTCCGCAACGTGGCCGTCCAGATTGCCGAAGGCAGCACAAATCGCTTTGTTCTTACCGCCAAGGATATCACGCCTCTCCTTGGCCTGCCGAGGTTCGAAAACGAGATTGCCATGCGCACCAGCATGCCCGGCGTGGCGACCGGTCTGGCCTGGACGCCGGTTGGCGGTGACATTCTCTTCATCGAAGCCACACGCACCCCGGGAAAGGGAACGCTGATCCTGACCGGCCAGCTTGGCGATGTAATGCGCGAAAGCGTGCAGGCAGCCTTGACATTGGTGAAGAGTCGCGCATCTCAGCTCGGCATCGACCCCTCCGTGTTTGAGAAGAGCGACATCCACGTCCATGTGCCGGCGGGAGCCACGCCGAAGGACGGACCGAGCGCAGGCGTTGCGATGTTTATCGCCCTCACCTCGCTGCTGACCAATCGCACGGTCAGAAGCGATACCGCCATGACCGGCGAGATTTCGCTGCGAGGTTTGGTGCTTCCGGTTGGCGGCATCAAGGAGAAGGTTGTCGCTGCAGCTGCGGCGGGCTTGACCCGCGTCATGCTGCCGGCTCGGAACCGCCGCGACTTCGACGACATCCCGGCGGGCGCCCGCGACAAATTGGAGTTCATCTGGCTCGAACGCGTGGACGATGCGATTGCAGCCGTCCTGGAGCGAACGGCTAGTACCGCCGCTGCCGCAGCCGAATAAGTGAGATAATCCTGGATCGAACACGATCGCAGCCCACAGTGAAGCACTTCGGCATGAGAATAAGGCAGGCGCCATGCCGCCGTGCAACGTCGTATTGCGCACCGCGATTTCACTGAAAGTTTGACCTTCATCAATACCGACTACACCTGGCGTGATTTGCTGGTTGTATGTCAGGATATATCAGGTCTTTCCTCGAAATCGGATTGGACGACGTCGGGCTGGTCGGCGGCAAGACCGCGTCGTTGGGCGAACTGTATTCGGTTCTCGCCTCCGAAGGCGTAGCCGTTCCCAACGGCTTTGCCATCACGGCAGATGCCTATCGCAACGCCCTGTCGCAGGACGGCGTTGCCGACAAACTTCACCGGTTGCTTGACGGGATCGACAAGCGCAACATCAAGCAGCTGGCAAGTACGGCCGCCAAGGCCCGCGAGATCGTCTACGAAACGATCGATACCCCGGCTCTCCGCGAGCAGATCATGGAAGCGTATCAGCAGCTCGAACGAGAGGCCGGTATCGGCGTCGCTGTCGCCGTGCGAAGTTCTGCGACAGCCGAGGATTTGCCGAACGCCAGCTTTGCCGGCCAGCATGAGAGCTTTCTCAACGTGCGTGGCGCGAAGGCGTTGTTCGAAGCCTGCCGGCGCTGTTTTGCCTCCATTTTCACCGATCGCGCGATTTCCTACCGCATCGACAATGGTTTCGACCATTTCAAGGTCGCCCTCTCCGTCGCCGTGATGAAAATGGTCCGCTCGGATGTTGCGGCCAGCGGCGTCGTCTTCACGCTCGATACCGAATCCGGCTTTCGCGACGTGGTGTTCGTCACCGGCTGTTACGGCCTCGGCGAAACCATCGTGCAAGGCCAGGTCGATCCTGACGAGTTCTACGTCCACAAGCCGACGCTGAAACAGGGGTTTCGTCGCGTATTGCGGCGCCGGCTCGGGGCCAAGCAAATACGCATGATCTACGGCAAGCGCGGCGGCAGCCATGCGACGATGACGCGCAACGTGCCGGAGGCCGAAAGGCAAAAATTCTGCATTTCCGATTCGGAGGTGCTGAGCCTTGCCGGCATCGCCGTGCGGATCGAGGCGCACTATTCGAAACATGCCGGCAGTCCGATGCCGATGGATATCGAATGGGCCAAGGATGGCGCCGACGGCAAGCTCTACATCGTTCAGGCGCGGCCCGAGACCGTTGCCTCGCAACGCTCGGCGGACTTCTACGAGACCTACAATCTCCGGGGAAAGGGCCCGGTCATCGTCACTGGCCGCGCGGCGGGCGAGAAGATCGCCTCGGGGCGCGTGCGACGCATTGCGACCGCGCGAGACCTAGCGGCCTTCAAGCCCGGCGAGATCCTGGTGGCGGCGGCCACCAGCCCGGATTGGGAGCCGGTCATGAAGATCGCGGCCGGCATCATCACCGACAAGGGCGGCCGGACCTGCCACGCGGCCATCGTGGCGCGCGAACTGGGCATACCCGCCGTGGTGGGCGCGACGGACGCGACCAAGAAACTGAATACCGGGAAAGCTGTCACGATCTGCTGCGCTGAGGGCGATGTCGGGACTATTTATCAGGGAACGGTGGCCTTCGACGTGACGCGAACGCCGCTGAGCGAACTGAGGCAGCCGCGCACGGCCATCATGGTGAATGTCGGCACCCCCGAAATGGCGTTCCGCACAGCCATGCAGCCGCAGCAAGGCGTCGGCCTCGCACGCATGGAGTTCATCATCAGCGAGCATATTGGCATCCACCCGATGGCGCTGCTGAAACCGCAGATGGTCACCTCGGCCAAGGCGAGGACGGCGATCGCCCGCCTGGTGAAGGGCTATCCGAGCCCGGCCGATTTCTTTGTTCAGAAACTGTCGGAAGGTGTCGGCACCATTGCCGCGGCATTCTATCCAAAGCCGGTGATCGTGCGGCTGTCCGACTTCAAGACCAACGAATATGCCAGCCTGCTCGGCGGTGACGGATTCGAGCCCAAGGAAGAGAATCCGATGCTGGGATTCCGGGGCGCCTCCCGTTACAGCCATCCCGCCTACGCGGAGGGATTTGCGCTGGAATGTGCCGCGCTGCGCCGCGTGCGCGAGGAGATGGGTCTTTCCAATTTGCGCATCATGGTGCCGTTCTGCCGAACCGTCGAGGAAGGCCGACGGGTGATCGCGACCATGGCCGCACAAGGCCTGAAGCGCGGTGAGAACGGGCTCGAGATCTTCGTGATGTGCGAAATCCCGAACAATGTCATCCAGATCGACGCGTTTTCAAAACTGTTCGACGGCTTTTCGATCGGCTCGAACGATCTGACCCAGCTCACGCTGGGCGTCGATCGGGATTCCGACATCGTCGCCTTCGATTTCGATGAACGCGATCCCGGGATGCTGGAGATGTTCAGACTGGCCGTCGTGGGCGCCAAGCGCAACGGACGCCATGTTGGCATCTGCGGCGAGGCGCCGGCGAATTATCCGGAGATTGCGCGCTACCTGACGGGGCTCGGCATCGATTCGATCAGCGTGAACCCGTCGAGCGTGTTTCGCACCATGGCGGTAGTGTTCGAGGCCGAAACCAATCCGGTCAAGATCCCGGCATAGCGGCTTCGGGCGGTTACGACCGCCGGATATCAGCGGTCGCGGCATGCGCATGAATTTGCTCTGCCGTGCCGTTAACCCTGGTCATGGTCTCGGTCAGTTCGTCATAGACGCTGTCCTCGATCGTCACCGTGCCGAAGTTGGAATTCTCGCCGTCGAAGCGTCCTTGCGCCGGCTGATCGGCATGTTCGAACCAGTGATAGCCAACCACGTTCGGCTTGCGCAGAGCGGCGGTGACATAGCGCTCGAAGCACTGCGCGCGTTCGGTCTGGCTGGCTACCCGTGGCCCGGCGCCGCTGGTATTCGGCAGGCCGGCATCGTCGCCGCGAAACGAAAATTCGGAAATCAGACACGGTTTGCCAGTAGCCGCATACGCATCGATCACCCGACTTGCGTCAAAGTCGTAGCAATTGAACGAGATCACATCGAGGTAGCGGCCGGCCGCCGCAATCACGTTCGGTTGCGGCTGGTAGCCGAACCGCGATCCGATCACGAGATGATTGGGGTCGACCACCCTGATCGCCGAGACGCACATCTCAAAATAGCGCTCGGCGACGACGGCCGCGAAAGCATCGCAATCCGCGGAAAATGCCTCACGGGCAGGATTGGCGAGGTTGGCCTTGGTCTCAAGCGCGTCATTCAGGCCGCCGGGCGGCATTCGGAAGAACGGCGCGTCGATATGCCCGATCCTGCTGAGTTCCTCCCAGGATCGCGCCAGCGTGCGCCAGACCGCGTTGAACTGAGAAAATTCCCGATAGTGCTCCTGCAATCTCAAGATGGCAGCGACCCGGCCGGGACGGTGCGACGGCAGATTCAGGAACAGGGTCAGAAGCTCGTCGGCCCCGCGCCAGTCAGGCGACCAGTACAATTCGTTGTCGATAAACGTGCCGAGCAACCCGGGATCATTGCGCCGCATTGCACAATGATCGTTCGCACTTTCGCGGATATGCGCTGAAAACCCGGGATCGAAGACGTCGGGAAAGATCTCATCGCGCCGATGCAGCCGGAAGGTGGCACCCAGCGCCGTCGTGGGGGTTGTCGCCAGCAGCGAAGACCCCGCGTTGGCGACAAGCTCGTCGGACCAGCAGCCGAGCGTGTTGAATTTCCAGCTCGCCAGCCGGTCCGCTATTGCGGCGCGCCAGACGTGCGAGCTGCCATATTTTGCCCGGCAGGCTTCGGCGTATGGCACAAGGTCGGTATTTCCGACGTGGTCCTGATCGAAGCGAACCGTGTTGACGCCCTTGGAAAGAAAGCGGCCACCGTCGGGATCGACGAGCCAGAACACGCCATTCTGTTCGCCAATGCGAAAAAACCCGCTCCCGCGGAAGCAGTCGTCGGCGATTCCGCCCCACTTGGTTCTTTGCACCGGAAAACCCCAGCGATTGAGCAACAATATGTTATTCATCACATGGGTGCGGCCAGCATCGCTTGACCTATCTCAAGACCGCGGGCGGTGGCCTGACTATTGATGGTCCAACGAAAAATTTGCCTGTACGGACGCGTTGTACATCGAAACCGACCGGGAATATGGCCGAGGACCAAACGGGTCATTTCATGACGACATCGGAGCTGCCTGTCACCGCCAGCCTGCGCCCGGATTTCATCTGGGGAGTGTCGACCTCAAGCTTCCAGATCGAAGGTGCGACGAAAGAAGACGGCCGCGGACCGAGTATCTGGGACGTCTATTGTCACAACGGCGAAATCCACAACCACGACACCGGCGATATTGCGTGCGACCACTACCATCGCTACCGGGAGGATGTCGCCCTGATGAAGACGCTGGGCGTTCAGGCGTATCGGTTCTCGGTCGCCTGGCCGCGCGTATTGCCGCTGGGGCGGGGATCCGCGAATGAAGCGGGCCTTTCATTCTACGACCGGCTGGTAGATGAGCTGTTGGCTGCCGGCATCGAGCCATGGTTGTGCCTGTATCATTGGGACCTGCCGCAGGCACTGGAAGATCTCGGCGGATGGCTGAATCGGGAGTCGGCGGCATGGTTCGTCGATTATACGGCGCTGGTCGCCGCGCGCTTCGGCGACCGGGTCAAGCGTTTCGCTACTTTCAACGAGCCAGCGATCTTCAGCCTGTTCAGTCGTTCACTTGGCAAGCGAGACCGGAGCAGCGAGGACAATCTCCACCGCATGATTCACCACGTCAATCTGGCGCATGGCGCGGCGGTCGATCTACTCCGCGAAAAGGTCCGGGATGTCTCGATCGGCTGTATTCACAATTATCAGCCCTGCTGGCCTTCCAGCACGAGCGAAGCCGATGCAGTGGCGGCCGCACGCCTGGGTATCTACTGGAACAACGCATTTCCCGATCCACAATGCCGGGGCGAGTATCCGGCCCTGATGCGGCCCGCGATCGAACCGCACGTCCGTCCCGGTGACATGGAGCGCATTTGCCGTCCGCTCGACTGGTTCGGGCTCAATCACTACAGTCCGGTCTACGTCAAGGCACGGGCTGGTTCGATGCTAGGCTACGACTTCGGTGAGAAGCCTGCCGATGTTCGGCTGACACCGGTTGGGTGGCCGATCAATCCCGAAGCCTTCGGTGAAACGCTGCGCATCGTCCATGCGCGTTACGCTTTGCCGATTTACGTCCTGGAAAACGGATATGGCAATTCCGATCAGCCCGATTGGGCGGGAGCCGTGATCGATACGGGCCGGATAGAGTTTCTGCTGGCTTATATAGAAGCCATGAATTCCGCCGCCGCCGGCGGCGTCGATGTTCGCGGCTATTTCATTTGGTCGCTGATCGACAATTTCGAATGGGACTCCGGCTATAGCATCCGGTTCGGTCTGACCTATGTCGACTATGCGTCACTTCGGCGAATTCCGAAATCGTCGTTTGGCTGGTACGCGGGGCTGATCAAGGCGGCGCATCGACGATGAACGCAACCTCCTCAGGGCCGAACAGCGGAAAGGTGCTGCTCGCAGACATCGGCGGGACCAACGCGCGCTTCGCGCTGCTGGCCGAGGGAACCGTCGGCGCGATTGCCCACATGGCTGTCAGCGACTACGGCAGCTTCCGCGAGGCGCTCGGTGCTTATCTCGGCGGCTTGCCGGGGGTTGGCCCGATCCGTTCCGCAATTCTGGCCGCCGCCGGCACGATCCGCAACGACCGCAGCACCTTGACCAACAGTTCCTGGGAGATCGATGCCGCTGAGTTGCGCGCTACGCACGGATTTCTGACGGTGCGCCTGATCAACGATTTCGAAGCGGTGGCGTGGGCCCTGCCCCGTCTTCCCCGCGCCAGCCTGCTTCCGCTAGGCGGCCATCAGTCGGTCGCGGGAGCGCCACTCGCTGCACTTGGTCCCGGCACGGGCCTTGGAATGGCGGTCAACATACCGCATGCCACCGGCCAGCTCGTGCTTTCGAGCGAGGGCGGCCATTCCACCATGGCCGGCAGCTCGCTGCGCGAGGATGCCGTCATCGAACATCTGCGGCGACGATTTGAACATGTCTCAGCAGAACGCGTTCTGTCGGGCGGCGGGCTGGAAAATCTCTATGAGGTCATCGGTGAGCTGGACGACTTGACGCCGTCAAGACGTCGCGCTGCCGAGATTACCCGGGCCGGGATCGAGGGGACCTGTCCTGCGAGCCGCGCTGCCATCGACATGTTCTGTGCGATGCTGGGGACGGTCGCCGGCAATCTCGCCCTTACGGTCGGTGCGAGGGGCGGAATATTTATCGCCGGCGGCATTCTGCGCCATATGCCAGAATATCTCGCTAGCTCCCAATTTCGCGCGCGTTTTGAGGAGAAGGGGCGGTTTCGTAAATATCTCGAGCCGATTCCCGCCTATCTCATTCTGGACGACGACGCCGCTTTCGTCGGCTTGCGCGCTTTGGCGGAGTGCGAAGACATTGGCTGAAGGTCCCCTCACCCAAATCGTCACCCTCACCTTAAACCCCGCCGTCGATATCTCGACGACGGTGAAAAAAATGGTGCCCTTCACCAAGATGCGATGCGCGCAGGCCCACCGCGATCCAGGAGGAGGTGGAATCAACGTCGCTCGCGTTCTCAAACGGCTCGGTATTGAAGCCACCGCCATTTACCCGGTCGGTGGCGCCACCGGACAGTTGCTCGCGACCCTGGTTGAGCGTGAAGGCGTGCGAAGCATCGTGATCGCGGCGTCGAACGATACGCGGGAGGATATTACGATCTTTGACGAGACGACCCGAGATCAATTTCGCCTTGTCTTCCCGGGTGCTCCGCTCAGCGATATTGAATGGCAGGAATGTTTGGACTCAATTGCGTGCATCACGCCTGCGCCCACCTTTGTTATTGCGAGCGGCAGCGTGCCTGCCGGCGTACCGCATGATTTTCTCGGCAGGCTCGCCCAAGCGAACAGCAAGACCATCGTGGATACGTCCGGCCCGTTCCTGAAGGCAGCTCTGGAAGCGGGTGTC
>JAIEPP010000469.1 GCA_019748335.1 Xanthobacteraceae bacterium | reverse complement strand
TCAGGTCAACCGGTCTCCCGCCTGCCACCGCGCCGCCAATCCTAGCAGAGTCGGCAATCTTCAAGTTACAAGGTCGGATTGCATCGAAGATGCAATCCGGGTGAAGGGGGTACAGGTCTATCGATAGCCTACTGCGGAGGAGAGAGCCCCTCACCCCAACCCTCTCCCCGCAAGAGCGGGGCGAGGGAGAAGAGGGCCGTGCCATGTCAGGCGGAAAGCCAAAGATCGTGCCAGCTCGAGGAACCCCAGCGCGGGGTGTTGGAGTGGTTGCGCGCTTTGGCCGAGATCACGGTGACGAAAATCTGCTCGATCGGCATCCAGACCGGCAGCTCCGTATTCACCTCCTTGACGAACTCGGCATACATCGCCTTGCGTTTCACAGGATCAACCTCGGTCGCGGCATCATCGATGGTCTTGTCGACGGTCTTGTCTTCCCAGCCCCACTGGTTGGTCCAGGGCGCGCCCTTGGGCTGGCCCGAGCGATACCAGACCGTGGTCGAGACGGCGGGGTCGTTACGGTACTGGTGCCAGCCGGTGGCGAGGTCGAAGGCGTGCTCGTCATAGACCTGCTTGAGGAAACCGCCGCCGTCGTTGCGCACGATCTCGACGGGAATGCCGATCTCGCCCAGCGACTGCTGGATGAAGGTCGACCATAGCGAGATGTCCTCGCCCCACGGCGCGGGCAGCAGTTTCAGCGAAAACCGCGTGCCGCCGGTGCCCGGCTTGAAGCCGGCCTCGTCGAGCAGGGCCGCGGCCTTGGCCTTGTCATACGGATATTGCGGGGTGTTGGCGCCGGGATAGAAGTCGGTCGAGGTCGAGGGGATCGGCCCGGTGCCGAGCTTGGCGAAATCGCCGAGGAAATTGTCGATGAAGAACGGCACGTTGATCGCATGCGCGATCGCGCGGCGCACCTTGATATCCGACAGCTCCTTGCGGCGGAAATTGAACTCGATGGTGTTGGTGCGGGCGTTGCCTTCATTGCCCTTGGTCGAGACGATGAAGCGCTTGTCCTTGCCGAGCCGCGCCATGTCCGAAATGGTGAGGCCCGAGAACGGGCTGTAGTGCAATTCGCCGGCTTCCATTTGCGCGGCGGCCGCGGCGCGATCGGTAATGACGCGCCAGACGATGCGATCGAGATAGGGCGCGTTGGGCCGCCAGTAGTCGGCATTGCGGTCGGCAATGATGTATTGCCCACGCTCATATTTGACGAACTTGAACGGGCCGGTGCCGACGGGAGAGAGGTTGGTCGGGTTCTGGCGGATGTCGCCATTCTCATAGAGATGCTTGGCGGAGATGTAGCCGAGGTCGGGGAGGGCGCGCAGCAACAGATTCAGCGGCATCGGCCGCTCGTATTTGAAAACAGCGGTCTGCGCGTCGGGCGTCTCGACCGCGGTCAAAAACAGCTGCAAGGTCGAGCCGTAGTTGAGAATCTTCTTCCACATGTTCATGGCGGTGAACTCGACGTCGGCCGAGGTGAACGGCTTGCCGTCGTGCCAGGTGACGCCCTTGCGCAGATGGAAGGTCACCGTCTTGCCGTTGGGGGTGGCTTCCCAGCTTTCCGCGAGCACGCCAACCGGCTGGCCGCTGGCATCGAGGTCGACCAGGTTCTCCTGGATCTTGCCGCCGATGATGTAGACGCCGGTGGAAGCCTGGATGCTCGGATTGAGCTGTCGCTGTTCGGCGCCGTAGTGAACGTTGAACACGCCGCCCTTTTTCGGCGTTTCCTGCGCGAAGGCGCGCATCGGATTGATCACGTTGGCGGCGATCGCGGCCGATGTCAGCAGCGCGGTGCGGCGGTTGATCTCAAGGCGCGTCAAATCCATGGAAACTCTCCGAGGGGACATCAGGTGGCTCGCCGTTCGGACAGCCGCCATTATAAAGTGATGTTACGACGGAAGGGCAACGCGAGTCATTTTCTAATGCGGACGCGAATGAGGAAAATCATGCCCAAAACCTGCGGTGAAAGCGGGCAATTGCGCGTTGCTTGATCGCCGGTTTTTTCCGCGAATCCGCAATCGCGGCACGCCGCAATTGAGGTCGATGTCCGCGATCTGCCGCAGATTGCAGTGCGGAAATGCGGACAATGTGTCTCATAACCCTGTAAAAATAGGCTTTTAGAGGCTTTGGACACGAAAAAGCCGCGCCAAACAGCACGAATCAGTCTAAGTGGACTGGCGATTTAGTTGTGAAGAATGCCGAAAACCCTGTTTTTTTAGGCAATTTCCGCCATAACGTCGCATATCCAGAATCAATGGAGCAAACATGGCTACCCAAATGTCTAAGTCGCAGCTGATCGAAAAGATCGCGACCACCACCGAAGTTTCGAAGAAGGAAGTCAAAGGCGTGATGGAAGCGCTGGTTGACGTCGGCCACAAGGAACTCAAGAAGAACGGCGTGTTCCTGGTCCCCGGCTTCGCGAAGTTCGTCGTGGTCAAGAAGCCCGCGACCAAGGCCCGCAAGGGTACCAACCCCTTCACGGGCGAGGAAATGATGTTCAAGGCCAAGCCGGCGCGCAAGATCGTCCGCGCCAGGCCGGTCAAGGCCGCCAAGGACGCGGTCTAAAAACAGCGAAAAGGCCCCCGGAAACGGGGGCCTTTTTGTTTGTGGGGTGGGCTGCACCTGTCCCCGCGACGTCGTGGTTCGAGACGCGCGGCGCTGCCGCGCTTCTCACCATGAGGCCCGGAGGTAGACCTCATCCTGAGGAGGCCCGAAGGGCCGTCTCGAAGGATGAAGCCCCGATCTAAACCACCGGCGACCTGCCGCCATCGACGTTGATGGCCGTGCCCGTGATGTACGATCCCTGATCGGAAGCGAGCAGGCAGGCCAGGTTGGCGAACTCCTCTGCCGTGCCGATCCGTCCCAGGGGCGTGCCCTTGGCGAGGCCTTTGGCGAACACCTCGAAATCCGTATCCGGCGCCGTCTTGGCGTGCCGCTGCACCCATTGATCGCTCATGATCAGGCCGACCAGCATCGCATTGACGAGGATGTTGTGCTCACCGCCCTCGTTGGCCATTACTTTTGTCAGTGCCATTCCGGCCGCGCGGGAGACCGAGGTCGGCGCCGAGGATGCCGCCGGCGCCTTGGCGTAGGTGTTGAGCACATTGATGATGCGGCCCCATTTACGGGCCTTCATGCCCGGCCAGACCAGCCGGCTGAACCGGATCGCGGCAAACAGTTTCAGATCTAGGTCTTCCTGCCAGGCCTCGTCGGTGATGTTCTCGAACGCCACGGTGCGCGCGGTGCCGGCATTGTTGACGAGAATGTCGATGCCGCCGAGATCGGCCACGATCTTGTCATGAGCCTTGGCGATATCTGATGCCTTCGAGACGTCGCAGACATAGTCGCGGACGTTAAGGCCGTCTTTGGCGAGTCCTTCCCGCGCCGCCTTCAGCTCCGGTGCGCGGCGCGCCAGGATCGCGACCTTGGCGCCGGACTCGGCGAACCGCCGCGCCATCGCCAGTCCCAGGCCCTTGCTGCCACCGGTGATGACGGCAACGCGATTGTTCATTGTTATTTGCATGTTGTTCTCCCGGTCGCGGTCTTCTGTGCCGCTGGACAGGCCGAGGGCATCGGCCGATGGGGTCCATCATGGTTCGCCCCGGCGCCATGATCAAGCCGCAGGGGAGGGCTGATTGGCGCCTGGTCGATAATGATGATACCCCGCCCCGAATACTCGGGACGGGACGATTCATGGACGGCGACAGGGCCGATAACGCGGGCGGCAATTTTCGCGCGCTGGTATTTGCGCTGCTGGCGCTGGCCAGCGGCCACATGCTGTCGACCCTGCTGCGGACGATCCCGGCCATCAGCCTCGACGTCATGGCCGCCGATTTCGGCACCTCGCCGCAAAAGCTCGGCAGCCTGACCTCGATCTATCATTTCGCCTTTGCCGCCTCGCAAATTCCGGTCGGCGCCGCGATGGATCGTTTTGGCGTCCGGCCGGTGTCGCTGAGTCTTCTGGTTGGAACCATCTTCGGCGCGCTGGCCTCGGGTCTCGCCACTGGACCGGAGAGTTTTCTGTTCGGACAATTTCTGCTCGGGGTCGCCACATCAGGGATGTTGATGTGCCCGATGACGCTTGCGGCAAAGCGCATGACCCCGGTGCGCTTCGGCCTGTGGTCCGGCATTATTCTGTCGATCGGCAACATCGGCATGCTGCTGTCGTCGAGCCCGCTGGCCTTTGTGGTCGATCACTGGGGATGGCGGGCGGGGTTCTGGATCTCGGCCTGCTTCGGCGTCGCGGTGGCCGTCGCCGTGTTCGCGCTGGTGCCGCGACAGGAGGCCGCGCATGCCGACCGCTCGTCGCCGCTTGCGCAGATGACGGAGGTGATCCGGCTCGGGCTTTCGCGTCAATTGCGCGGCCTGATCGCGGTGGCGCTGGTCTCGCTGGCAGCCTCGCTGGTGCTGCGGGGATTATGGGGCGGACCGTGGCTGATGGAGATCAAGGGGTTGAGCCGCATCGAGGCCGGTAACGAACTCGGGCTGTTCACGCTGGCGCTGATCGGAGGGCCGGTGCTGATCGGCGTGCTCGACCGCAGTATCGGCCATCGGCGCGAGGTGCTGGCGGCGGCGCATCTTGTAGCTGTCGTGATGCTGATCCTGATGGCGGCCGGCGCGCCGCACTATCTGGTGTCCGACTTGTTCGGCGTCGCGGTGATGCCGGCGCAATATGACGCCGTGCTGTTCGTGCTGATCGGGATCGCGGTATCGGCGCAGCCGCTGCTCTACGGCATGACGCGGCAGCTCGTGGATCCCAAGAACACCGGCAAGGCGCTGTCCGCGATCAACCTGGCGTTCTTCCTCGGCGCCGCGCTGATGCAATCGAGCACCGGCGTCGTCGCGGCGATCTACGGCCTGCCCGCCGTGCTGTTGTACATGGCGGCGACATTGTTCATCGGGACCGTGATCTTCCTCCTCTACACACGGCCGGCGAAGTCCTAGAGCATGCTTCAACTGAGTTGAAGCATGCTCGTCGGTTTTTTCTTTCCGCATGATCTTTTCGGAAAACCGGTACCCACTTTTCCGGACCATGCTCTAAATCGCGCGCGCCTGCCGGCGCACCTCGTTGGCGATGGGTTTCAGGGATTCGGCGGCGGCCTGACCCACCAGGCTGTAGCCCATGCCGCCGTCGGCCCAGGCAAAGCCTGCGACATTGCCGCCCGCATGCGGTGCCATCGGCGCGCTCTGGTCCGACTGCATCGGCCGCGTCAACACCACCAGCCGGTCGCCGCGATCGTCGTCATACATGAACATCGCGGCCGGGCCGTGCGAGGTCGCGACCAGACGACCGCCCATCAGGCGATAGCCGGAAGCCGTCAGATCCGGCAGCTTGACCGGCTGATGCAGGCGGTTGGAGACCCACTGCACCAGTTGCGCGCTGTCGGTCGCCCGCATTTCGACCGGCCGGACCCGGTCCGGCGCATAGACGCTGTAGGAGTCAGCCGCTTCCTGCGCCAGCGCCACAAGTCCATTTGGCGATGCCTCCAGGCTGCCACGCATCACCCAGCCACCGAGGCCGCCGATGCTCAGCATCAGCATCGCCGCGATCGCCCAGCCAAGCGGCAAGCGGCGTCGCGGCCGGCTTTCGATGATCCGCGACAGGTTGAGTTGCGGCGGCAGCGGCTCGTCGGCGATCGGCGCCAGTGCCGCGCGCAGGAGATGGCGTTGATCGGCGAAACCGGCGACGCGTTTGGCGACGTCGGGATGGCTTTCCAGATAGGCGGCGACTTCCGCCTGCCGCTCGGGTTCGAGGACGCGATCCACATATGCGTGGAGATCGTCTTCCGTGATGGGGCGACTTGTCATTTCATGCTCCGCAACTGCACCACGTTTTTCGGCGCGCCATCCGCGGTCCCCTCGATTTCCTGCTGCAACCTGTCCCGCGCCCGCGACAGCCGCGACATCACGGTGCCGACGGGAATATCGAGCACCTTGGCGGCGTCGGCATAAGAGAGGTCTTCCACCGCGACCAGAAGCAGCACCGCGCGCTGGTCTTCCGGCAGCCGCGCCAGTCTATCCAGCACATCCTGATACATCAGCTTCTGCTCTTGAACGGCGTCCTGTCCGAAATCATTTTCATTGGCGTCGTCGATGGCAATGTGTTTGCCGCGGGTCGCCGCACGGCGGAACTGGTTGACCGCCAGGTTATGCAGGATGGTGAACAGCCATGGGCGCGGATCGCCTTCGCGCCGCTGGTTCCAGTGACCGACGGCCCGCTCCAGGCAATCCTGTACCAGATCGTCGGCGGTCGCATGATTGCGCACCAGCGCGCGCGCGTAACGGCGCAGCGCTGGTATCACCGGTTCGATCTGGCGCAGCATCTCGCTCATGGAGTCTGGACCTGCACCGCTTCCCCGAACTTGGTTGGTTCGCCCGGGGCGATCACCAGATATCGCCGCTCGGCGCTGGTGGCATTCTGCACGATCTGCCGGATCGGTCCAACCGCGTTGACGATCGCCGAGCCCGCCGGATTGGTCATGAAGGCGGCGAGCGGCTGCACCGCGCCGGTGCCGTCGACCTTGTCAGCCAGCGCCAGCACGTAGCGCTGCTTCGGCTGCAGGCCGGTCACCGAGGCCTGCAGCACCTGGATCAGGCCCTGATCGAACAGCGAGACGCTGGTCGGCTGCATTTCGCTCTTGGTCTCCTTGGCCTCCGCCTTGGGCCCGAGCGCGAGATGCGCGACCTGACCGGCGACACCGAGGCCTTGCAGGTTCTGGCGGTCGTCCGGGTTGGGGGCCGCATTGGGAACATAGGCGATCGCCTGCGGCGCCTGTCCGATCGGGATGTTGGCGACCACCTTGTTGGTGGCGGTATCGATCGCGGCCAGCGCGTCGGCGTTTTCGAGGCCGACATAGATCCGCGTGCCGTCGCCGGAAGGCCAGATGCCGTGCGGCAGATTGCCGACCGGAATGGTAGCGACTAGCGAGAAATCATCGGTGCGGAACACCTTGACCTCGTTGGTGCCGCCGACGGTGACATAAGCGAACGTTCCCTTCGGCGTGCGCGCGAAGTTGACGTGGTTGGTGATCGGGCCGGTCTCGATGGTCTTGATCGGGTTGAACGGCGGCCGGGCGTTGAACACCTGGGTCCTGCCGACGTCCTTCAGCGTGAACCAGACCTGTTCGCCATCCGGCGAGGCCGCGATGTTCGGACAGAACGGGCTCTCCTGCTTGACGCGCGCGACAATGGCATGGTCGGCGACGGAGACCACCACCGTCTCCGGATTGAACGACGAGCAGATGTAGCCGTATTTGCCGTCGGGCGAGAAGATCTGCATGCCCGGACCGGCCGGCACCTCGATGCGGGTCTTCTCGGCAAAGCTGAAAGCGTCGATGACTGAGATGTAATTCTCGCCGCGCACGGTGACCCACACTTCCTTGCCGTTCGGCGTGAAGAAGGCTTCATGCGGCGAGCGGCCGACATAGGTGACGTGCTTGACCGCATTGGTCGCGGTGTCGACGAAGCTCACCGAGTTCGAGCCGATCGAGACCACGGCGAGGGTCTTGTGGTCGGGCGAAAAACCCATGCCGTGCACCAGCACCTGGCCCTTGTAGAGCGGGCTGAAGTTGCCGGGCTGCGGATCGCCCAACCTGATCACGCCGAGCAACTTGTTGTCGACGGGATCGGTGACTGACACCGTGTTGGAAAACTGTTCCGCCGCGTAGACGCGGTCGTGATGGCTGACCGGGATATCGGCAGAGGTCGCCGCGGCCGGAGCCTGTCCGGCCCACGCGGCCGCCGATGTCGCTGTTATCGTGCAGGCCAGCAGGCTGCTTTTCAAAAAGGGATAGCGCATCTCTCGCTCCTACTTCTTCATGTTCATGTGATCGTGCGCCGCCGGTGCCGATACCGGCGCCGGGACGGGTTGCGTTGGGGCAGGGGCGGACGCCAGGACCTGCTCGCCGATCGCGAGCTTCATCGCCGCGATCTCCTGCAACTGGCTGACGATGATTTCCTGGGCGATGCGCTTTAATTGCTCGTTCTTGCCATAACGCAATTCGATCACTGCCATGTCGATTGCGCCCTGGTGGTGCGCCGCCATCATCGCGACGAAGTCGCGATCGATGTCGCCGGTCGGCTTCGCCGCCATGTCGTTCATCATCCTGGTCATGGCGGCGTCGTTCTCGGCGAGAAACGCGCTTTCCGCCGACCCCGCGGCCTGTTGCACCGTCGGATGGGCTTCATGCGCGAACGCCCCGAGCACCAGCGACGGTGCAGCGAAGGCAACGAGAAGGCGCGTGCCGAACATCGCCACGCGCAGGCCCGGTTTGAAAAATTGCAGCATAGTGGCGTTACCCGTATTGGAATGACCTGTTGGCGTCGGTCAGCACCGGATCCTTGGTGGTGATGCAAACGACTTGCATGGGTGGTGACGCGTGGCCGCGCGTTCTATTCCGTCCGCAATCGGAATTTTGGGATGATTTCGGACACGTAAACGTGAGCCGATGCACCTTTGCCGTGCGGAGCCCGGTGGCGGGGCTTGCGATGAAGCTGCGGTTTGCGGCGAAAAATCCAGCCGCTATAAGGATTGAGCCCAGTTCACAGGAAGCCGCATGTACCCGGATCCGAATTCCCTATCGCAGAAAATGTACGACCGCGCGCTGGCGAGCCTGCCCGGCGGCAATACCCGCACCACCGTCTTCATGAAGCCCTATCCGATCTACGCCGCGCGCGGCGAGGGCTGTCGGGTTTGGGACCTCGACGGTAACGTCTACATCGACTGCATCAACAATTTCACCTCGCAGGTCCACGGCCACGCCCATCCCGTGCTGATCAAGGCGGCAACGCAACAACTGGCGCTGGGATCGGCGTTCGGTCTGCCGACCGAATCCGAGGTCGATCTCGCCGAATTGCTGGCCGCGCGCTTGCCGTCGGTCGATCAGGTGCGCTTTGCCAATTCCGGCACCGAGGCCGTGATGATGGCGCTGAAGGCGGCGCGGGCCCACACCGGCCGACCGAAGATCGCCAAATGCGAGGGCGCCTATCACGGCTCCTACGATTATGCCGAGGTCAGTCTCGATCCGGTGCCGGAGCAGTGGGGCCGCAACGCGCCGGTGTCGGTCGCCTACGCCAGGGGCACGCCGGAGAACGTGTTGGCCGACGTCGTCACCATTCCCTTCAACGACACCGAAGCCGCCGTCAGCCTGATCCGCGAGCACGGCTCCGAACTCGCCTGCGTGCTGGTCGACCCCATGCCCAACCGCGCCGGGCTGGCGCCAGCCGATCAGGTCTATCTGGAGGCGCTTCGAAAGGTGACGCGCGAGGTCGGCGCGCTGCTGATCTTCGACGAGGTCATCACCTTTCGACTGGGCTATCGCGGCGCGCAGGGCATCTGGAACATCGATCCCGATTTGACCACGCTCGGCAAGATCATTGGCGGCGGCTTTCCGGTCGGCGCAATTTGTGGCCACAAGGAATTCATGGCGGTGTTCGATCCGCGTCCGGGCAAGCCGGCGCTGCCGCATGGCGGCACGTTTTCCGCTAATCCCGTGACGATGCGCGCCGGCATCGCCGCGATGGAGTTGCTCGACGATGCCGCATTCGCGCGGCTCGACGCGATGGGGGAGGCGGTTCGCTCCGGCATCGATACGGCTTTTCGCCGCCACAACGTGCCCGGTCATACGGTCGGGCTCGGCTCGCTGTTGAAAATCCATTTCACCGACCGGCCCGTCCGCGACTACCGCTCGGCCTGGCCGACCGAGGAGGAGGGCAAGCGGCAGGCGGTTTTCAACCGCGCTTTGCTCAATCGCGGCGTGCTGGCGGCGGGCTATGGTTTGATGGCATTGTCGACCCCGATGACGGATGCCGATATAGATGCGATCATCGAAGCGGCATCGGGAGCATTGGCGGAGGTCGCCGCGCTTTGAGGCTCTGAAAACAACAACGGGTAGCAAGAACATCATAATGTCCGCCAAGATCGATCCGATCACGCGTTCCGTCGTCCAGCACCGGCTCAGTTCGATCGTGAAGGAGATGGGCGAGGCGATGCTTCGCACTTCCTATTCGCAGATTCTCAATTCCAGCCGCGATTTCTCGCTGGCGATCTGCGACATCGATGCCCGCCTGATCGCGCAGGCCGATCACTTGCCGGTTCACGTCGGCGCGTTGCCATGGGCCACGATCGCGGTCGAGGAGCGGTTCAAGGACGTCAAGCCGGGCGACGTCATCCTGCTCAACGATCCCTATCACGGCGGCAGCCATCTGCCGGATTTGACTGTGTTCGTGCCGGTCTTCTCCGGCGAAAGGCGTTTGCTCTGGACCATCGTGCGCGCGCATCAGAGCGACATCGGCGGGGGTACGCACGGCGCCTATAATCCTGCCGCGACGGAGATCTTTCAGGAAGGCCTGCGCATCCCGCCAATCAAGCTCTATGAGGCCGGCGCGCGGCGTGACGACCTGTTCGATCTGCTGGCGCTCAACGTCCGTAACCCCCGCGAATTTCGCGGCGACCTCGCGGCGATGCTGGGGGCGGCGCAGTTGGGCGAGCGGCGCGTATCGAAACTGTTCGCCGAGTTCGGTGCGCCGGTGGTCGAAGCCGCGATCGAGGCCATTCTGGATGCAACGGAGCAGCAGACCCGCGCGGTGGTCTCGACCTGGAAAGACGGCGTTTTTTACGGCGAGGCGTTCCTCGACGATGACGGCCACGGCCGCAGCGATATCCGTATCGCTGCCAAGGTCACGAAGAAAGGCAGCGACATCGAAGTCGATCTGTCCGGGTCCGATCCGCAGTCGACCAGTTTCGTCAACTCCTCGCACGCCAACATGCAGGCCGCGGTGGCGATGGCGTTCGCCTATCTGATTGATGCGGAGATACCCAAAAATACCGGCGCGCTGCGCGTGCTCAAGGTGATCGCCAAGCAGGGCACCATCGTCTGGGCCGATCCCGGCCGGCCGGTGACGCTGTGTACCAGCCATCCCTCCAACGAAATCGTCGAAGCGATCGTCAAGGCGATGTCGGCGTCCTGTCCGGAACGCGCGATGGCGGGCTGGAGCCGCCGCTTCCGGATCGCGATCCAGGGCGAAGACCCGCGCACCGGCAAGAACTTCATCTGGCATCTGTTCCAGGCCCGCCCCGGCGGCGGCGCGTCGTCGGGCGGCGACGGCTGGTCGTCGATCGGCGAGTGGCACTCGGTCGGCGGACTCAAATTCGGCAGCCTCGAAGTCGCCGAGACCCGCTTTCCCCTGCATTTCCGTCAGCATGAATTCCGCGGCGGCTCCGGCGGCGACGGCCAGTTTCGCGGCGGTCTCGGTGTCTCGCTCGATCTGGTGCTGGAAATCGAAAAGCCCGCCAAGGGCAACACCGCCGGCGACGGCGCGCGCCACGGTCCCTGCGGTATGCTCGGCGGCCAGGACGGCAAGCCGCATCGCTATCGGCTGCTGTCTGAAGGCCGCGAGCCCCGTGAATTGCGTACCAAGGAAGTCGGCATCGAGCTTCGTCCCGGCGATTGCCTTGAAATCCGCTCCTCCGGTGGCGGCGGCTGGGGACCACCATCGAAGCGATCGGCAGCGGCGCGCCAGCGCGACCGCGAGCAGGGCCTCACAGAAGTTCCGACGGAAGAGCGTAACTGACAATGTATAGAATTGGCGTTGACGTCGGCGGGACCTACACCGACCTGGTGGCCACGGACGAGACCGGTAAGACCATATTCGCGAAATCGCCCTCGACACCGGCGGATCAATCGATCGGAGTGATGGCGGGTCTGGAAGAACTGGCGCGGCGGCTGAACGTCTCGCGCGCGGACATGCTGGCCGCGACCGATCGGCTGGTGCACGGCACTACGGTCGCGACCAACGCATTGCTGGAACGCAAGGGCGCCAGGGTCGCGCTGCTCACCACCGAAGGCCATCGCGACGTCGTCGAAATGCGCGAAGGCCTCAAGCCGGACCGTTATGACTTGCGCTCGCCGCCGCCGGAGCCCTTGGTGCCGCGCGAATTGCGCTTCGGCGTTCGCGAGCGCCTGAAGGCGAGCGGCGAGATCCTGATTCCGCTGGATACGAAATCGCTCGACGACGCCATTGCCGCCATCAAGACATCCGGCGCGACCTCGGTCGCGGTGTGCTTTCTGCATGCCTATCTCAATCCCGCGCACGAACTTGCCGCCGTCGAACGGCTGAGGCGGGCCTTGCCCGGCATCGGCGTGTCGCGCTCCAGCGATGTGCTGCCGCAGATCAAGGAATATGAGCGGGTCTCGACCACGATCGTGAACGCCTATGTCGAACCGATCGTGCGGCGCTACCTGACCAATCTGGAAGCACGCCTTACCGAGGCCGGCTTCAGGGGCTCGCTGTTCGTGGTGCTGTCGCATGGCGGCATGGCGCCGGTCGAGGAAGCCTCGCGGCTGGCCGCTGGCACGGTGCTGTCAGGCCCGGCCGGCGGCATGTCGGGCGGGCGGCGTTGCGCCGAACTCGTCGGCATTCCCGATCTGGTGCCGTTCGACATGGGCGGCACCAGCACCGACATTTCGCTGATCTCGGGCGGGCAGGCGTCGCTCTCCGCCGACGGCATGCTGGCGGGCCAGCGCATTGCGCTGCGCAGCCTCGATATCGCCAGCATCGCGGCCGGCGGCGGCTCGATCGCCAGCGTCGATGCCGGCCATACGTTGCGCGTAGGTCCTGAAAGCGCGGGCTCGGTGCCGGGCCCGGCCTGCTACGGCAACGGCGGAACGGCTGCGACCGTCACCGACGCCAACGTGGTGCTCGGCTATCTCGACGCGGCCGCCTTCATGGGCGGTCAACGTCCGCTCGATCGTGCCGCGTCGGAAGCTGCGATCGACCGCGTCGCCGCCGCGCTGGAATTGACGCGGCAGGAAGCCGCCGCCGGCATCCATCGCATGATCAACCTGAAGATGGCTGACGGCATCCGCCTGATGACGCTCCGTCGCGGCGTCGACCCGCGGAAATTCGCGCTGCTCAGCTTCGGCGGTGCGGCGGGTTTGCATGCCGCCGAAGTCGCGCGCGAACTCGAGATCAAACGCATCATCGTGCCGACGGTGGCCTCGGTGCTGTCGGCCTGGGGCATGCTTACCAGCGATCTCCGCTACGAGGTCAGCCGGACCCATTACGGCGCGGGTTCGCGCATCACCGCGGGCGAAGTGCGCGCGCTGTTTGCCGAACTAGAGCAACAGGCCGCCGGGCGGTTGCGCACCTGGTTCAACGGACCGGTTGCCATCGAACGCTCCGCCGAGATGCGCTATGGCGAGCAGATTTTCGAGATCGATGTATCGCTGGACGGGCTCGACTGGAATGCGGAAAACCTCATCGAACAGATCGAGGG
>JAIEPP010000387.1 GCA_019748335.1 Xanthobacteraceae bacterium | reverse complement strand
AGGCCGGGATCGTCCAGTTTCACCACGGCAAATTCCTGATCGGTCCGCTCGCGATCAAAGCCGGAGACCACGTGCTCGACATCGGCACCGGAACAGGACGACTTGCGGAATTCGTCGCGAGCCTGGTCGGCCCGCAAGGTTCGGTCATCGGGATCGACCCACTGGAAAGCCGCATCGACATCGCACGGCTGCGGCAGTCGGAAACGCTGACGTTCGAAACCGGCCACGCGGAGGATTTGTCCCGTTTTGGCGAGGGCAAATTCGACGCGGTCTACCTCAACAGCGTGTTCCACTGGATCGCGGAGAAAGATCGTGCCTTGCGAGAAGTTCACCGCGTCCTCAAGCCGGGCGGCAGACTGGGACTGAACGTTCAGGATCCTTCCAAACCGCACGAGTCCCGGGTTTTGCTTCGCGAGGCCATCATGCAGACCGGCGTTACGCACCGTCATCATGAATCCAATCCTGTTCTCGGTGCCACGAACGAGCAGCTCAAGGATCTGTTCACGGCTGCCGGCTTCATCGACTATCGCAGCGACCTGCGATCGCTGGTGGACATCCACCCTGACGCGGATTCCCTGCTGAAATGGTCGGAAGCGAGCGCCTTCGGTAATTTTCTGGGCGGATTCTCAAGATCCGAAAGCGATGGCGTGCGCGCAGCCTTTGCGCGGCTGGTCGAAGCCAAACGCACTCCTGAAGGGCTCAGTCTGAAACGCTATCTGCGCTTTGCATTTGCGCGCAAACCCCTCCCCTCCGCCAATGCGCACGGATCCCCTTCATGAGCGAACGACGTCAGCTATCCCTCAATCTTTTCATCTATCCCGGCGGCCACCACGAAGCCGCATGGCGTCACAAGGATTCCGCAACGGACCGCATTCTTGATGTCACCTATTATCAGGAACTCGCCCAGCGGGCCGAGGCGCACAAATTCGATGCGGTCTTCTTCGCCGACGGGCCAGCACTCGCCGACAATGTGCGTTACGCGCAGCGCTTTCGGATCGAGCCGATTACCCTGCTTTCCGCGATTGCCGTCGCAACTAAACGAATTGGTCTGATTGCGACCGCGTCGACCACCTACACGGAACCCTACAATCTGGCCCGGCTGTTCGCCTCACTCGACCACATCAGTGGCGGCCGGGCCGGCTGGAACATCGTCACGACAACCGCAGCGCAGGCGGCGCAGAATTTCGGCCTGCCCGAACATCCTCCCCACGGCGAGCGTTACGAGCGCGCCAGGGAATATCTCGATGTCATCACGCGGCTTTGGGACAGCTGGGAGGACGATGCCGTCATCAACGATCCCGCGTCGGGAATTTTTGCCGACACCAGCAAGATCCACACGATCGATCACGTCGGAAAGCATTTTCGGGTGCGCGGGCCATTGAACATTTCGCGGTCGCCGCAAGGCAGGCCGGTTTATGTGCAGGCCGGCTCATCCGATGACGGTCGCGCCTTTGCCGCACGCTTCGCCGAGGCGATCTTCACCGCGCACCAAACGCTCGCCAGCGCACAGGAGTTTTATGCCGACATCAAGCGTCAGGCCAAGGGCTTCGACCGGCATCCCGACCAGATCAAGATCCTGCCGGGAATCAGCCCGTTTATCGCGAGCACGCAGGTCGAAGCCGATCGGTTGCAGGACGAGTTCAATGAGCTGATCCAGCCGGAATATTCGTTGACCCAGCTCCGCCAGATGATCGGCCTCGATCTCTCGGGGTTTAACCTCGATGGTCCCTTCCCGCGGCACCTGATCGATACCGACAGCGCCCGCGGCGTCGCCAGCCGCTTCAAGCTGGTGGTCGATATCGTCGATCGCGAGAAGCCAACCATCCGCCAGCTGGTGCAGCGCTTGGCCGGCGCCCGCGGCCACTGGGTGATTGCAGGCCCGCCGGAGAAGATCGCGGACAATATCCAGACCTGGTTCGAGAACGGCGCCGCCGATGGCTTCAATGTCATGCCGCCCTGGCTGCCCGGCGGGTTCGACATTTTCGCCGAACAGGTGGTGCCTATCCTGCGCAAGCGCGGCCTGTTTCGCGAAGAATATGCTGGAACGACCTTGCGCGACCATTACGGCCTCACCAGACCGGCCAGCCTCTTCTCCAACGCCATCCAGGCGATCGCGTGATCGACTGACAGGGCCTGCTTTGCGCGAGCATCCCTGCTATTCACCTCAAATTTGCGAGACTTTCAAAGATGTTCAAGAACATTGTGCTCTCCAACTTCGTTACGACGTTCCTGCTTGCCGGCGCGCTTGCTGTGGGACCTGCACAAGCGCAGGGCCCCGCCAAGCCCGAACTCAAGGTCGGCTTCGTGCCCGGCCCCTATATTGATGGATTCAAGGCCGGCGTTGCCCCCGAGCTCCAGAAAAAGGGTTATCGCATCCGCTACGTCGAATTCTCCACCGGCCTCGAAGCCAACAACGCCGTGTTCAAGAACGAGATCGACGCCAATGTCATGCAGCACACGACATTCCTGAATTCCTACAACGAGCGCCAGAAGACCGATCTGGTAGGCATTGTCCATGTACCGACGCCGCCGATGGGGCTCTATTCGAAAAAGCATCCGCTGGGCACGCCGATCAAACCCGGGTCGACCGTTGCGGTACCCAATGATCCCGTCAATTTGCAGCGCGCGCTATGGGTTCTGCGCGACCTCGGCTTGATCGAGATACGCGACAGCAAGCCGATTGACGTTACCGAGCTCGATGTCATCAAGAATCCCGGAGGCATCAAGATCGTGCCATTGGAGGCGGCCCAGGCCCCACGGGCCCTCGACGACGTCGATTTCGCCGCCGTTCAGGGAAATTTCGCGATCTACAGCGGCCTGAAACTGACCAATGCCTTCGGTCTGGAGAAAATGACCACACCCTATATCAATGTGGTGGCGGTCAAGCGCAGCAATGCGGAGACCCAATGGGCACAGGATATCGTCGCAGGCTACAAATCATCGACCTTCAAGACAGCAATTCTCTCCGACCGGTTCTACGACGGCTTCACGCTGCCGGATTATCTCAAGTAAGCCCATGAGCAACTCTTTCGCCAAAGACGCCTGCTTCATAGCGAATCGTGAAATTATGAAACCTACGGCTAAATCAACTTCGCCCGCTCATTCCCTTAATGGTCCCGGTGCAGCGATCTGGCGAGTTCGGTTTCCTGAGCTGCTGGTGCTGGCTGCCACAGCCCTCCTGACGGCGGGCGCTATGACCGCGACGCATCTGCAGGGCCAACGCGACCCTGCGCTGTTGTACGCAACGTTGGGCGCGGGCGGCATGCCAATGATACCTTATTGGAAGCCGGAGCGCTGTCATGTGCCCGGGGCAAACAGTTCGGCTGTGCGCCTCGATCATGCCGACTTGCTGGCGCTGCTCAACAAGAAGTAAGCGCTCTTCTCGCGTGAGAATGCAGGGTTCGAACGCCCGCATCACCGTCACGCTCGCGTTGACCCGTTCGAGGCGTCGGACGCCCCTATTCTCCTGGCACGCCGAGAGGACTTAACCGCGGCAGCGGCGGAGAATTGTCCGGACGCCGGAGTAAATTGAGGATGTGACGCTTCAAGCGCACGAATTCGTGCTCGGTGACCAGTTCACTGTGGCGAGGCCGCGCAAACGGCAGCCGGATGTCGTCGATCACCCGGCCCGGCCTCGCACTCATCACGATGATCCGGTCGGCGAGAAAGAGCGCCTCCTCGATATCATGGGTCACGAACACGGTCGTGGTCGGTATTTTGGTCCAGATATCCAGCAGCACCTCCTGCATCAAGCTGCGCGTCTGTGCATCCAGGGCGCCAAACGGCTCGTCCATCAACAGAACCCGGGGCTGGTTGATGAGAACGCGGGCGATCTCGACCCGCTGCTGCATGCCGCCGGACAGCTGCGAGGGATAGAATGCCTCGAAGCCATCGAGACCGACCAGCTTCAGAATTTCGTCCGCGCTACGGCGCCGCTCGGCCTTGCCGATGCCGCGCATCTTCGGTCCGAACGCGACATTGTCGCGGACCCGCTTCCAGGGAAACAGGGTGTGCTGCTGAAACACGATTCCCCGGTCCGGGCTTGGGCCGAGGAGCGGCTGATCATCTACCGTCAAGCGCCCCTGCGTCAGCTTCAAATGCCCCGCCAGCGCGCCGAGCAGGGTCGATTTTCCGCAGCCGGACGGACCGAGAACACATACAAGCTCGCCCGGCGCCACCGCGAAATCGAGATCGCGGACGGCCTCGAAGGCGCCCGCGCCCTCGCCGAGTGAAATCGAGACATTCGCGACGTCGATACGCCCCACGGTCTTTGCGGGTATATCGGTAACTCGGATGTTCATCGCGCGACCGCCGGATCCCGCCACGGCATCAGATAGTGCCCCAGCGTCGTTAGCAGCCAGCTGCTGCCCATTCCGAGCAGGCCGATCACCAGCATGCCGACGATGATGTCGGCATAGTTCTGCAGCGTGTAGGCTTCCCATGTGTAATAGCCGATCCCGAACTGGCCGGAGATCATCTCCGCGGTGACGAGGCAGAACCAGGACGTCCCCATGCCGATGGCCAGTCCCGTGACGATGCTGGGCGCAGCGCCGGGCAACACGATCTCACGCAGGATCGCGACCGGCGTGCCGCCGAGGCTTCGTGCGGACGCAACAAGCCTGCGGTCGATGTTGGCGACACCGTGCACGGTGTTCAGGATGATCGGGAACAGCGCACCGATGAACGTGATATAGATCATCGACAGCTCGGACGACGGGAACATCAGGATCGACAGCGGTATCCACGCCACCGCGGGAATTGGCCGCAGCAGTTCAAGCGGCGGCAGCAACAGATCGCTGGCGGCGCGTGACCGGCCGATCGCGAAGCCCAGGGCCACGCCAATCACGACCGCCGCGCCATAGCCCGCAAACACCCGCCACAGGCTGCTGCTGACATGCGCGAAGAGCTTTGGTGATTTCAGCAAAAAGATCGCCGACTGAACGACCTCGGTGGGGGGCGGTACATTGCGAAACGTCACGATGCCGAGATGCAGATGCCATGACGATGCAAGCTGCCAAAGCCCGATACAAGCCAGGATCGAGCCGGCACGAACCAGCCACCGCAACTTCGGCAGCCGGTCGATGGTGCGTCCAGATGCCATCCGTTACCGGCTCGCCGTCGGGGATCCGCGCGCGCCGGAATAATCGATCACGTCGCCGCCTTGCGCTTTCGACCATTTCTCGGCGCCGTCCTTGAGCAGGAAAGCGTTCAGCTCGCCCTTGTCCGAGCGGACGAACCACGCCTGGTTCGCGAACAGCTTGATGCCGCTCTCGCGATCCTGCGCATAGACCACACGGACGGCCTTACCTTCCTTCTCCAGCGCGGCGAGAGCCTTCAACGCGTTCTCGGGCGAGCTGAAGTGACGAACCTTGGGCTCGTCCTTGACCCAGATCTGCGCCACCCGGCCGAAATCCGTGATGTCTGCTCCGGTCACGGCATCCTTGGCCTTCAGAGCGAGCTGGGCGTAGTCCTTCAGTTCGGCGTCATAGTCGCGGCCGACCTGCGACAGGGCTGTGCGTATGAACTTCTCGGTCACGAACTGATTGATGTCCAGGTCGCTGTCGGCGCGCTTCAGGTGCTTCAGCGTCTTGATCGACGTCGCGACCGCCTGACGATATTCCGGCTTCCAGGTTACGCTGCGCGTCTGCAGGCCAAGCGGCCCGTGAAACAGATAGGCCACTTCCGCGTCGATGCCTGTTACCTTGGTGATCAGCTCGCTGTACTTTTCGGGCTCCTCGGCGATCAAACGGTCCGCCTCAAGTGCGGCGCGCAGATAGGCAACGACGATCTCGGGATACTTGTCGGCATATTCAGCGTCGACCAGGGACCCATGGAATGTCGGCGCGTTCGCCTGCGATCCGTCAAAGATTTTGCGCGCAAAACCGCGCCACGGAAACAGCTCGGCGAACGGCACGAAATCCGCATGGGCCTCGATCTTGTTCGCTTGCAGCGCGGGGCCTGCGACTTCCGGCGCCTGCGTGATGATGTTGACGTCCGTCTCCGGGTTCCAGCCCTGGGCTTCGATAGCCCGGAGCAACATGCCGTGAGAGGTCGACGCAAAGGGAACGGAGATTGTCTTGCCCTTCAGATCGGCAATCGATTGCACCGGAGAACTCACCGGCACCACGATGCCGTTGCCGCTGCCCTTGGTGCTGCCCGAAAGCACGCTGATGAAGAGGCTCCGCCGGCCGGCCTTCTGGAACGCCACGCCGTTCAAGGAGCCCGGGAAATCCGCCATGGCACCGAAATCGAGCTTGCCGGCAACCATCTCGTTGGTGAGTGGCGCGCCGCTGGTGAAATTCTTCCACTGGATGTCGTAGGTGACATCCTTGTATTTGCCGTCGCGGGGCAAGAACTTTTCCAGGAGCTTCAGTTCGCGGATCAGAAGCCCGCCGGCTACGCAGTTGATCGTGGTGTCCTGCGTCCCGACCGCCACTCGAATGGTTTCGGCACGCGACATGCCTGTCAGGCCAATCATCGTAACCGCAACGACGGCGGTCATTCTCGCAATACCAGAAGAGATCATCGGCATGTCCTCGACTATCGATGGCCGGCACATTGCCGCCAGCAGGAACGATGGATCCGGACTATCGGGCGTTCGCGGTGAGGGCTGAAGCAATTACTTGCGTAGGCGTCGTCACTGACGCTGCTTCGCGATTCCTGCGTGATGACGCCCGCGTGCGCGTCAAATGATTTTCTCGTCCAGGCACGATCGGCAGGCAAATAATTTCGATAACAAGTCGTTTGCGCGTGACCTTTGCTAAGTGCATTTCGACCCGCTCAAAGAAGTGGACTTTGCCACTCCGTCCTATTTAGCTGGCGTGACATCGCAAGGCGAACTGACGGTAATGACGACACTGAAACAAGTTTCCGAGCCCGATTCGCTGGCCCTGATGGCCCGGACCGGCGCCGTCGTACAGCTCAGCTGGCCGGTCAGGGAACGGCTTGCCGTCGTACCCAACCCGCCCGCTCGCGAAGAGTCCGCCCTATTCATGAGCGAATCCATCGAAGGGCTGAATGTCGGCGCGCATTTTCTCGATCGCCTGTCGGCGGAGCAGACAGCGCAGGTCCACGCGGCGGGCCGTACCTTTCCAGTCGACCAGGGCGATATGGTGTTCAATCAGGGCGAACATCATGACGGGATATTCATCATCAGGCGCGGACAGGTTCGGGTCTATTACACCGCTCCCTCCGGCCGCGAGATCACCCTGGCTTACTGGACTCCAGGCCATTTCATCGGCGGCCCGGATATCTACGGCGGTGCCGTGCACATGTGGTCCGGTATCGCCGTCGAGGATTGCGAGATCACCGCATTGCCCGGCGCCACGCTGCAGAAGCTGCTGGTGCAAATGCCGGCTTTCGCGCTGGCGCTGATCGACGGGCTGATCGCCAAGGGGAAATGCTACTCCTCGATGGCGCAGATCCTGGGAACCCGGTCCGTGATCGAGCGGTTGGCGCAATACCTCCTGAACCTGTCCGAGCTATACGGTGTCTCTGACGGTGAAACGATCGTCATCAACCGCAAGGTAACCCACGACCAGATTGCGGCTATGGTGGGCTCGACCCGCCAGTGGGTCACGATGATGCTGAAACGGTTTCAAACCAAGCACATCATCGCCATCGAAGACAGCGTCATCCGCATCAAGCGCGTCGACTTGCTCGAGATAATCCTGTTCAAGGACTAATTGCGCGTCTCGATCTGTCCAAGCGCCCAGGCCACTGTTTTACGAACATCCGGATCTTCATCCTCTGCGCGCCCGACAAGCGCATCGCGCGCCTTCAAATCGGCAATATCGCCGAGCGCCGCGGCGGCATCCTTGCGCAACGAGGCAAGCGGATCATCAAGAAATGGAATGATGGAAGCCACGGCGGCACGGGCTTGCAGCTTGCCCAGACTTTGTAACGCCTTCTGACGGACTTGCCAGTAGCCGTCATCTAGCGAGGCGATCAGCGCCGTTGCAGCCGAAGTCTGGCCAATCCGCCCGATCGTTTCTGCTGCAATCGCTCTCACTTGCCATTCCCGGTCCGAAAGAGTGCCCGCCGCGGCCTGTGCCGCCGCGTCATTCCGTGCAAAAGACAGTGCATTGATGGCTGCAAGCCTGACGGCAGCGTCTTCGTCTCTTGTCGCGTGGATCAGAGACGGCAGCGTTTCGGCCTGCTTCAAGTAGCCGATCACGCCGACCGCCTGCACGCGCACCGCGGCATCGGTGTCGCCGAGTGCGGCAATGGCAGGCCCGAGCGACGTGCTGACCTGCAGCGCCTTGAGCGCGCGGAGGACCGCCGCGCGGACGAACGCCGAGGAATGCGTCGCCAAAGGCAACAATACCGTGCTGGCTGCCGGATCACGCAATTCAGCCAGGCTCTCTGCTGCTGCTTGCGCAACAGCCGGCTGGGTATCGACCACGGCGCCCGTCAATGCCTTGGCCACCTCAATGCCATCGAACTCGCCTAACGCGCGCGCCGTCTGCAGCCTTACATCGACGTCCGGATCGCCCGCCGCCCGCACCAGCAACGGAATGGCCTCACCGCTCGAGGTCTCCACGAGATCGATGACCGCAAGTCGTCGTATCGATGGGTCCGGGCTCTCCAGCCGCTCGGAAATCTCGTCGAGGTCACCGAACGCCTCGAATGGTTCGAACGCGGTCATCTCAACGCAACAAATAGGGAATGTTGACGGTCACTGCCCCGGTCGGGCAGTCGGTCTCGCACGGCATGCAATACCAGCACTCGTCATATTTCATGTAGGCTTTGCCCGTCATATCACTGATCCGGAGCACATCGAGCGGGCACACATCGACGCAGACGGTGCAGCCCTTGTCGGCGATGCATTTGGCGTCGTCGACAATGACCGGGACAGTTGTGGGGGTGAAGGCAATCGGCATGAGGTATCCGTATCTCAGGCGTGTTGGCGGATGCGCTGGCGGTCGTACGCGGAGCGCTCGGATTCTTCGATCGGGACGATATAGGGCGCCACCGGCCGCTTCTCGGCGGTCATCTGCCCGTGCTGCTTGCGCAGGATACTGTGGCAGAACCATTCGTCGTCGTTCTTGTCAGGATATTCGACGCGGTGATGATAGAGGCCCCAGCGGCTTTCGGTACGGAATAGCGAGGCAAACGCCGCCATATCGGCGCAGTCCAGAATGGAGGTGACCTCCAGCGATCGCATCAATTCGTGCGCATCGCGCACCACCATGGTATTTTCTACGTCCTCGCGAATTTCCGCAAAGCGCGCCTGTCCGATCTTCATCTTCGCCGTGACCTTCGGCGGCTGCAGGTAGTCGTTCACGAAGCGTCGGGTCTTGTATTCGAGCTGGTTCGGTGGAATCCCGTCCTCCCGCCTTGTCGGCGCCAGTACACGCGCCTGCTCGCGGGCGACGTCGGCGGGATCGTAGTCGGGAAGGTCAATATTCTCGGCAAATTCCGCCGCATGCTCGCCTGCTACCGCTCCATTGGTGAATGCGCCCAGCATGTAATTGTGCGGCACGCTTGCCATGTCGCCCGCGGCATACAGGCCCGACACCGTGGTACGCGCGAACTCATCGACGTAGACGCCGGATGCGCTGTGGCCCGAGCAGAATCCGATCTCTGAAATGTGCATCTCGATCATTCGCTCGCGGTAATTCGTGCCGCGATTTTCGTGGAACCGGCCGCGCGACGGCCGCTCAACATTGTGCAGCACGGCCTCGATCTTGGAGACGGTGTCGCTATGCAGGTGGTTGAGCTTCAGGAACACCGGGCCTTTGCCGGACTGCAGTTCGTTGTAGAACTCCTGCATCATCTGGCCCGACCAATAGTCGCACTCGATGAAGCGATTACCCTCGCTGTTGGCGGTATAGGCGCCGAACGGACCGGCCACATAGGCGCAGGCAGGACCATTATAATCCTTGATCAGGGGATTGATCTGATAGCATTCGAGGTTCGCGAGCCCGGCACCGGCATGGTAGGCCATCGCATATCCGTCACCGGAATTGGTGGCATTCTCGTAGGTGCCCCAGAGATAGCCGGATTGCGGCAGGCCGAGACGTCCCGCCGCGCCGGCGCAAAGGATCACGGTCTTTGCACGCAGCACCAGGAACTCGGCGCTGCGCGTACTGACAGCGACCGCGCCGGCGATCTGCCCGTCCCGCCCCGTCAGCAGACGCGTGGCCATGTAGCGGTTGGAGATCAGTACCTTCTCGCGGCGAAGCTGGCGGTACAACGCCTTCTTGACGGTCTCGCCATTGGGCATCGGCAGCACGTAAGATCCGAGGTGATGCACCTTCTTGACGTCGAAGTCGCCGTTCTCGTTCTTCTGAAACTTGATCCCGAAACGGTCGAGTTCCTGAATTATGTCAAAGCAGGTCGACGCGTATTTGTAGACCGGCGCCTGATCGCAGATGCCGTCATTGGCGATCGTGATCTCCTTGGTGTACTGCTCCGGCGTGGCGTAACCGGGCACGACGGCGTTGTTGAGCCCATCCATGCCCATCGCGATCGCGCCCGAGCGCTTGACGTTGGCCTTTTCCAGAAGAATCACGCGCGCGGCGGGGTTGCGGCGCTTGGCCTTGTAGGCCGCCATCGGCCCGGCGGTCCCGCCGCCGATGACGAGGATATCGCAGGTGACTTCCGTCACGCCATCCTTGATCTCATCCATGTCGCGACCTCAATGCTGCCCGGCGAGTTCGCGCAAATAGGACCACGGATAGATGCCGCGATCGTGCCCGTCCGAAAACGACAGGCGCAGCGCGTAATTGCCGATCGGCTCGACTGCGGACATATGAAGTCCCGGCGGGATCAACAGATCGATCCCGTCGATCTGCCGGCGGATCTCGCTCGCCGCGCGGCTTGCCCGGCGCAACGTCTCCGCTTCGAGCAGCCGGGTTCCGCAATCCGGCCAGGTCAGCGCCAGCACCGTGGAATCTTCGCGTATTTCGACGTTGGTTGGTTGCACGTTCACCTCGCGTTGCTGTCCAGCTTGTAGGCCGGTTCGGACCATGCCGGCCCGCAATAAATTGCTTTCGCGCCGGTTCGCTCTCAAGCCGACCGGGAACGCTCGATCTGACCGCCCCGTTGCCCCGCCCGCTCGGCGCCATACCAGGGCAACAATCGGCGCACCGCGCGTTCGAACAGGAGATCCGCCGAAAATCCCATTGCACCGAGCACGATCAGGCCGACGAACATCTGATCGACGCGAAACACCTGCTGCGACATCTGGATCAGGTAACCGACCCCGAATGCCGCGCCGGCCAGTTCCGCCGCCACCAGGACGACCAGCGCGACAGAAAGGCTGATCCGAAGCCCGGCGATGATGAAGGGCAGCGCCCCGGGGATGACGACGTAAGCAAAATTGCGCCAACCGCGCGCACCCAGGCTTGCCGCAGCCCGCCCCAGCAGCGGACTGGTGTCCCGCACGCCGATGTAGGTGTTCACCCAGACCGGAAAAAACACGCCCCAGGCAATGAGGAAGATCTTCGACGCCTCCCCGATTCCAAACCAGAAGATCGCCAGCGGCACAAAGGCGAGCGACGGTACGGCACGGAACATCTGTACCAGCGGATTGATGGTTCCGTGCAATAGCGGCAGCTGCGCCATTGCGACCCCGACCAGCACTGCCAGCACCGCGCCTGCGACGAAGCCGACCGCCGCGCGCAGCAGGCTGGCGCCGAGGTGGCGGGGCAGTTCGCCGTCGACAATCAGCGACCAGCCGGACTGAACGATCGTGCTGGGTGCGGGAAGCATCACGTTGTTGACGAGCCCGCTCCGGCTGAGGGCTTCCCAGGCGCCAAAGAACGCCAGCGTACCGATCAGGCCGGCAACTGTATTGCGGCTCACGGCCATCTCGCTACTCCGCCGTCTCGAGCCCGATGGCCCGTTCGAGATGCTCGTACAGTTCATTGAAGCGGGGCGACGTGCGCCGCCGTGGCCGCGGCAGATCCACCCTGATGTCCTCGACGATGCGACCGGGATTGGCCGACATCACGATCAGGCGGCTTGCGAGAAACAGCGCTTCCGCAATGTTATGGGTCACGAACAGGATAGTCGGCTGCTCCTGCCTGTGGATGTCGATCAGCCTCGTCTGCAGGGAGCTTCGCGTCATGGCGTCCAGCGCCGCAAATGGCTCGTCCATCAGCAAAAGCGAAGGACGGGTGGCCAGCGCCCGCGCAATGGCAATGCGCTGCTTCATGCCTCCCGACAGTTCGAACGGATATTTCGCGCCGGCCTCGGGCAGGCCGACGAGCCTAAGCAGATCGCGCGCAATCCCGGCGCGTTCCCGGGCCGCCAGCCCTGCCATCCGCAATCCAAACTCCACATTGGCCTGCGCGGTCAGCCACGGAAACAGCGAATAGTCCTGGAACACGACGCCGCGCTCGGCACTCGGACCTTCGATCGCGCTGCCGTTAACCCTTATATCGCCGTGCGTAGGCGCGACGAAGCCGGCGAGGATATTCAACAAGGTGGTCTTGCCGCATCCGCTTGGGCCGAGCACGCAGACGAGTTCGCCGCGGTCGATGGTGAGCGAAACATTGCCGAGCGCCGTCGTCTGGCCACGTCCGGAATCGTAGACGTGGCCCAGATCAACGCACGTGATCAACGGCTGATCAACGGCAATCTGCGGCGAGATTTCCACCCTTGCGTTCATAAGCGCCGCTCTATTCCCTGCGTGCCTTGTCGAGCACCGAAGTCACCACTACCGTGTTGAAATCCGGGATCTTGGCGTCCGGCCGCACCAGCTTGTTGTCGACCGCCCATTTGGCCTGCTCCTCCAGCTGCGAAACCAGCGCTGCCTTGTCGAGATCGAACTTGAAATTCGTCCGCTTCCAGAAAGCCTTTGCGATGGTGGGATCGAGCTTGATACGCGCGGCCGTCAGCGTCGCAGCGGCATCGGGATCCCGTTTGATGTTGTCATCGGCCTCGATCAGCGCCTTCAACGCCTTGACGAGCAGGTCCGGCTTGTTGTCGATCGTGGATTGCAGGGTGATGACCGACGAAAAGGTGTTGTAGAGACCTTCCGCGCGAATGACGTGGAACTTGTCCGGCGCCTGCCCGACCGCTTGCGACAAATGCGGCTCGGTCCAGACGAAGCCATCGATCGCTCCACCGATGAGGCTGCTGACGAAATCGCCGGGGTTGAGGCTGACCGCGGTAATGTCAGACCACGACAGGCCTTCCTGCTTGAGCAGTCTGGAGAGGTATAGATGCGCGTTGGTGCCCTGCGAATAGCCGATGCGCCGTCCCTTGATATCCTTGTTGGTCTTGATGCCCTTGATGGCAACGAGATCG
>JAIEPP010000188.1 GCA_019748335.1 Xanthobacteraceae bacterium | reverse complement strand
CTACAAGCCGAACCAGATCATCGTCGGCACCGGCGGCAAGCAGGTGCTCTACAACGCGCTGATGGCGACCATCAATCCCGGCGACGAGGTCATCATCCCGGCGCCGTACTGGGTGAGCTATCCGGAAATGGTGGCGCTGGCCGGCGGCGAATCCGTTCCGGTGGTATGCCCGGCTTCGAACGGTTTCAAGCTGCGGCCTGACGATCTCGAAAAGGCGATCACGCCGAAAACCAAGTGGATCATTCTCTGTTCTCCGTCGAACCCGACCGGCGCTGCCTATACGCGCAGCGAGCTGAAGGCGATCACCGACGTGCTGGTGAAGCATCCGCAGATCTGGGTGATGACCGACGACATGTACGAGCACCTGGTCTATGACGACTTCGTGTTCGCGACGCCGGCGCAGGTCGAGCCGAAACTGTATGACCGCACGCTGACCGTGAACGGCGTCTCGAAGGCCTATTGCATGACCGGCTGGCGCATCGGCTATGCTGGCGGCCCTGCCGAGCTGATCAAGGCGATGCAGACCATCCAGTCGCAGTCGACTTCGAACCCGTCGTCGATCTCGCAGTGGGCGTCGGTCGAGGCGCTCAACGGTCCGCAGGACTTCATCCCGGTGCACAATAAGGTGTTCAAGGAACGCCGCGACCTCGTGGTGTCGATGCTGAACCAGGCCAAGGGCATCGAATGCCCGCGTCCGGAAGGCGCGTTCTACGTCTATCCGTCCTGCGCCGGCACCATGGGCAAGACCGCGCCGTCCGGCAAGGTGCTCGCCAACGACGAGGACTTCGTCACCGAGTTGCTGGAGACCGAAGGCGTCGCCGTCGTTCAGGGTTCGGCGTTCGGGCTTGGACCGGCGTTCCGGATTTCCTACGCCACGAAAACGTCCGACCTCGAAGACGCCTGCAAGCGCATCCAGCGCTTCTGCGGCAATCTGCGATAGGAAAACGCGTCGAAATAAAGGCGTGTCAAATCACATCACGCGTTGCGCGTTTGATGTTTTGAAGTCTTCTTTGCGAAGCGCCTTGTTTTGAACACGGCGCTTCCTTCCTGTCCGCCCGCAAATTCAATTCCTTCTTTGCGGAGATTTAGACAGATGCGACTTCTGACATTGACCCTTGCTGCGACCGCGCTGATCGCGCCGCTCGCCGCCGCCAACGCGCTGCCGCCGGTTCGCGCCGGCATCCTGCAATGCCAGGGCGGCCAGAATGTCGGCTTCGTCGTCGGCTCGGTGACCAGCCTCGAATGCGTGTTCCAGAGCGAGGGTCGTCGTCCCGAACCGTACATCGCCACCGTGCGCCGCTATGGCCTCGATCTCGGCATCACCGCGCAGACCCAACTGGCCTGGGCGGTGAACGCGCCGAGCTCCAGGATCAGCCGCGGCGAACTCGCCGGCAATTACGGCGGCGTCGGCGCCAACGCGTCGGTCGGTATCGGCGGCGGCGGTAATTTCCTGGTCGGCGGCCCCGCGAATACCTTCGCTCTGCAGCCGCTCAGCGTGCAGGGACAGACCGGCCTGAACGTGGCGGCCGGCATTGCCGACATCGAGCTGCAGCCGTTCCGCGGCTACGGTGGTCCGCGCCGGCACGCTCACCGCCATCGGCATCGCGGCTAAACACGATCAACTTCAGGAAAATGGCCCGCGCAAGCGGGCCTTTTTTTCGGCGCGTGGGACATCTCGCCGATCGCCGCAAATGTGGCACCGCCCTTAATGTTGTGGCATAGAACGCCCAGCGCCGCGGGCACGGCGCGGGTCTTTGACGCTCTGCTCGCATCACATCTTTTCAGCCGGAGACTTTTTCATGCGTCGTTTCCTCATTCTCGCCGGAGCTGCCCTGGCCATGCTGACGGCGTCGATCGCCGGCGCCAGCGCTCAACAGGGACGCGTACAGGTCGGTGTTCTCGAATGCCGCGGCGGCGCCAGCATCGGTTTCATCGTCGGTTCGGTTACCAATCTCGGTTGCGTGCTGCGCGTCGATGGCGTGCCTGACGACCGTTACGTTGCCACCATCCGCAAGGTCGGGCTCGATCTCGGCATCACCCAGGAATCGGCGCTGGCCTGGGGCGTGTTCGCGCCGGTGGCGCGGCTCGGGCCGGGCGATCTCTCCGGCAACTACGCCGGCGCGCAGGGCAGCGCCACGCTCGGCGTCGGCGTCGGCGGCAACGTGCTGGTCGGCGGCTCCAACAATTCGATCGCGCTGCAGCCGCTCAGCGTGCAGGGCCAGGTCGGCGTCAGCGTCGCCGCCGGATTGGAAAGCCTGGAACTGCGGCCGGGACGGTAGTAGAGCCTCCCCGTCATTTGCGAGAGCATTGGCGACGATCTGGGGTTCCGAGTGCCGTCCGGCACTGTCACCGGAATTGGGGTAATTGGCAATTGCCCGCAATGCCAAGTAGAGACGCTTCTGTGTGCGTACTGTGACTGTCAGTTCTTGGATCTACGATGGCGATACAGCCTATAGTCCATCTGACGGCAGATGCTCCGGTACGTCGAGTCTCGCCACGCCGATCCGGTCGTCTGCCATTCCATAGTAAACGTCATAGCGATCCGGCGAGCCGATATCGTCTCGTCGATCGATGCCGGTGGGGAATACGACGTTGCCGACGATCCCCTGGCGTTCCTGTGACAATTCCGGAATCAGCACGGGCTGTCGCGAACGAAAGCGAATAACTTGTGGAAGCTGTTCGGACAGCACCAGCACTCCCGCCGCGTAGCATAGCTCGTGCCGGGACCCGGGAGCCGCCGAAAGCTCACTGACGCCGTGGTAAATTGTGAGCCAACCGTGCCGGGTCAGGATGGGTGGTGTGCCGCCGCCGATTTTGAGCTGTTCCCAAGCTGCGACCGGGGGCTGCCAGGCGGTGATGTGAGCCGAAATGACAAAGATGAAAGGGTTCGCAGGCTGTGATCGCCGTCGAGCAATAGGAAATCCAGATGCTTTCGCGCTGGAGATCCGCCAGGCCGGACGCTGGATGGCGCGAAACTTCCTCCGGCCGCGTTCCGGGAAACAGCGGTCGCTGCAGGATGGCCATTGAGAGCTGTCCCGATGGATCCGGTATTGCCACAGGGAAAACGCTGGCGTCCTTGTTGTCCACGCCTTCGAACTCAATGCCCTCATACGGCTGAAAGGTAGCCAGCCCAAGGCGTTGCCAGTGGAACAGGTCTTCGGATATCGCCAGCGCGATCCGTGGGCCGTTCGGCGAATGAGCCGTGTAAGTCATAACGTAACGTCGGAGCGGCTCGACGAACGTGATGCGCGGATCTTCACAGCCGCCGGAGCCGTCCGCGCGCAGTTCGTAAGCCATTTCGGGCTCCAGTGCGATACCGAGCCGCTCGACCCCGACCGGATCACCGGTCGCATCGAACAGGACTCGCGCTATGCCGATGCGGGAGTAATTGCCCTGCGCGACCAAGCGCGGGAAAAGGTAGAGCTTGCCATCCGGACCCCGCGCGATGGCCGGGTTCAAGACGCCTTCGGCTTCCAGAGGATTGCCTGGCTCCGGTTCCATCAACACCCCAAGCCGCCTCAAGTGGAAGTCACCCATCATGTGGCCTGTTGTTGTCACTCAAAGCCGGCATTGACGGTAGGCTGACCACCGATCGTCAGTTTGGCTGAAAGCCGCCCTCGGGCGGCCTTCCTTTCGTTCGACATGCGCATGTCATCGAAACAAGTTCAAGATAGCTGCCACCAATTGCGGACTTGCGCGCGCGAGCGGAAACCAAGCCTGCGTCTGGTCTTATAGACGTGCCTCGGATAGGCTGCATCCAGGAATGGTTTGCTCTCGGTTTCTCCTGAGGGCTGCGCTCCGCACAGTGTACATGGCGGCTGCCAATATGGAGATCCGATGCGATCTAGCACGACGCTGCAGCCGAACCTTGGAAACGCAACGCCAGATACCTTGTCGCCCGATCTGTTGCGGAAGATGCATGCTTACTGGCGTGCGGCCAACTATCTTTCTGTCGGGCAGATCTACCTCCAGGATAATCCGCTGCTGGAAACGCCGCTCAGGCTTGAACACATCAAGCCGCGGTTGCTGGGCCATTGGGGAACGACCACCGGGCTGAATTTTCTCTACGTCCATCTGAACCGGCTGATCAAGGACAACGATCTGAACATGATCTACGTCATCGGTCCGGGACACGGTGGTCCCGGCATCGTGGCGCACAGTTATCTGGAAGGTTCCTACACGGAGCATTATCCGGCGATCGAACGCAGCCGCAACGGACTGCAGCGGCTGTTCCGCCAGTTTTCATGGCCCAACGGAATTCCGAGTCACGTCTCGCCGGAGACGCCCGGCTCGATCCATGAAGGCGGCGAACTGGGTTATTCGCTGGCGCATGCCTATGGTGCCGCCTTTGACAATCCCGACCTGATCGTCAGTTGCATTGTCGGTGACGGCGAAGCGGAAACCGGGGCGCTCGCCACCAGCTGGCACTCCAACAAGTTCCTCAATCCGGCACGCGACGGTGCGGTGCTTCCGATCCTTCATTTGAACGGATTCAAGATCGCCAACCCCACGGTGCTGGCCCGCATCAGTCGCCAGGAGCTGACGGAGTTGTTGCGCGGCTATGGCTACGATCCGCATTTCGTCGAGGGTGACGACCCGACGTTGGTGCATCAAAGTCTTGCCGGAACTCTCGATCGGGTCCTGATTCAGATTCGCGATATTCAAAGCGCCGCCCGCGCTCCCGCAAACGGGGAGAGCGTGAAGCGGCCGCGCTGGCCGATGATCGTGTTCCGCACGCCGAAAGGCTGGACCGGGCCGAAATTCGTCGATGGCAAGCGGGTCGAAGGTACGTGGCGTGCGCATCAGGTGCCAATCGCGGATTTCAGAAACCCCGAACATGTAAGCCAGCTTGAAGACTGGATGAGAAGTTACCGGCCCGAAGAGTTGTTCGACGAGCGTGGACAATTTCGCGAGGAGTTCGCCGCTCTGGCACCGACTGGTCGCCGCCGCATGGGCTCCAATCCGCACGCCAATGGTGGCGAATTGCTGCAGTCACTCTCGATGCCGCATTTCCACGATTACGCCATAGCTGTACCGGCGCCCGGCAGCGTGAAGGCGGAGGCAACGCGGGTACTCGGGACGCTGCTGCGCGACGTTATGAAGCTCAATCTCGGTAAGCAGAACTTTCGGCTGTTTGGTCCGGACGAGACCGCATCGAACCGGCTGGAGGCCGTCTATGAAGTCTCCGGGAAGGAATGGATGGCCGATGTCGAAGCGGGCGATACCGATCTGAGCCCCGACGGTCGCGTCATGGAGATGCTCAGCGAACACATGTGCGAGGGGTGGCTGGAGGGCTACTTGCTGACCGGACGGCACGGCTTCTTCTCGTGCTACGAGGCCTTCATTCACATCATCGGTTCGATGTTCAATCAGCACGCAAAGTGGCTGAAGGTTTGCAACGGCATCGCGTGGCGCAAGCCGATCGCTTCCTTGAACTACTTGCTGACATCGCATGTCTGGCGTCAGGACCACAATGGATTTTCGCACCAGGATCCCGGCTTCATCGATCATGTCGCAAGCAAGAAGGCCGATGTCGTACGCATCTATCTTCCGCCGGACGCCAACTGCCTGCTTTCGGTTGCGGATCATTGCCTGCGCAGCCGCAACTACATCAACTTGATCGTCGCCGGAAAGCAGCCGGAGTGGCAGTGGCTCGATATCGACTCGGCCGTCAGACATTGCACTGCCGGCGCGGGTATCTGGCAATGGGCCGGGAACGGTGACGGTGAGCCCGACGTGGTGATGGCATGTGCCGGCGATGTGCCGACCCTGGAAACATTGGCCGCCGTGACCCTGCTGCGGGAGTATGTTCCGGATATTCGCATCCGCGTCGTCAACGTGGTGGATTTAATGGTGCTGCAACCGCAGTCGGAGCATCCACACGGGATGGAAGACCGGGACTTTGATGAATTGTTCACGGCCGACAAGCCCGTGATTTTTGCCTTTCATGGCTATCCCTCCTTGATTCACAAATTGACATATCGCCGGCATAATCACGACAATATCCATGTTCGCGGCTTCCGCGACGAAGGTACCACTACAACACCCTTTGATATGGTGGTGCTGAACAACCTTGATCGTTATCAACTCGCGCTCGACGCCATCAGGCGCATTCCCAGGTTCACCGATCAGGTGGAGAGGGCCACCGCGCGATACTGGACGTCGATGGAGCGTCACAAGCTCTACATCAGCGAGCACGGCGACGACCTGCCGGAGGTCCGCGATTGGCGTTGGAGCGTGTGAGCACTGTTGTTGCCGGAGGCCTCGCGACCAGCGCGGGATCGCAGTCGATCGTTCTCGCCCTGAACAGCGGATCGTCCTCCCTTAAATTCGGTCTGTATCGGGTCAGCGGCTCTCGGACCGAGGAGCTGCTCTCAGGCGCAGCGGAGGCAATCGGCGAGGCGAACGGGCAGTTTCATGCACGGGATTCGCAAGGGAGCATACCTACCTGCAACACTGCATCCGTTTCGAGCCAGCAAGATGCGGTTATCCGGATCGGAAGCCTTCTCGACGACTCCAGGCTGCCGGCGCCGGTCGCGATCGGGCATCGCGTTGTGCATGGTGGACCAAAGCTGCGGCAGCATTGCCTGATCGACGAACCGGTCATGCAGCAGCTGGAATACGCAGCCTCTTTTGCGCCGCTGCATGCGCCTTCTGCGTTATCGGTCATTCGCTTTGCGCAACAGCATTTTGCCGGGCTTCCGCAGGTGGCATGCTTCGACACTACGTTTCATGCCGCAATGCCCGACGTTGCGCGCGTGCTTCCGATTCCGCGGGATCTGCAATCGTTGGGTATCCAACGCTACGGATTTCATGGCCTTTCCTGCGAATCGATCGTGCATCAGCTTGCGAGTGCCCTGCCAGAGCGTCTCATCATCGCTCATCTCGGCAATGGTGCAAGCGTCACCGCCGTCAGGAACGGCAAATCGATCGATACCAGCATGGGACTGACCCCAAGCGGCGGGGTGATCATGGGTTCCCGAAGCGGTGATCTTGATCCCGGCGTTCTGATCCATCTGATGCGCGAGCAGAAGTTCGATGCGGCCAGGTTGGAGGATCTGATCGATCACCGATCGGGCCTGATGGGAATTTCCGGGGTGGGCAGCGACATGCGGCGTCTCCATGACGCCGCGTCGTCCAATCCGGACGCACGACTGGCGATCGATATGTTTTGCTATTCTGTTCGTAAGCAGATAGCCGCGATGATGGCGGCTCTGGGTGGGGTTGATGTTGTCGTCTTTACGGGCGGCATTGGCGAAAACGATGGCAAGATACGGGCGTCGATCTGCGCGGGTTTGTCGTGGGCGGGCGTGAGCCTTAACGCTAATGAAAATGGCGCCAAATACCGCCCCGTCTGCAACTCACCGGTCGCCCAGGTGTTGGTTCTCCCCTCGCAGGAAGACGATCAGATTGCCCGTCATACAAGCATTTTGGCTGGCCTCGCCACTTGAGGGTGAGCGTACGGTCGAGGCTGCGCCGAACTCCCTCACGCCGCACCGCAATGACGGAGACAAAAGCGCTCAAAGCAATTTGGTAAAGTGATATCGCCGAATTCCGCCGCCCAGCGTTTTGTTGCTGGCGGCGACCGCGACTTCTTCGCGAACCAGTTGATATCCGGCGTTTCGGTACAGCGACAGCGCGTCGCCCTGCAACTCGGATGTACTCAGGTCCATCGTCGGGCGATGGCGCCGGCGGCATTCGTCTTCGGCGAATGCCAGCATCTTGCGCGCAATGCCGCGGCGACGGGCATCGGGGTCGACATACATGCGCCGCAACTCCATAGCGACGTCGGATGAAGGCTCCAGTCCGAACATGCCGACGAGCTTGCCGCCATCGAGCGCCACCCAGAAGCCGCCGTTCCGGTCGCGGTAGTACGCCTCGATCCGGTCGATTTCTGCCTGCAGCGATGCGACGATATAGGCTTCAAAGGCCGCCTTCATGTCCGGCGGCGCCAACAGGCGATTGACCCTGATGAACAGGTCGCGCACGTGCATGGCATCAGCGGTCGTAAAGGCGCGGATCTCGATCGCAGTGGTCATTTTCAGTCCGTAAGATGGTGGCTTCGACGCCGGGCGCCGCCAAAAGGTGGAACCTTGTCCGAAATCGTATCACGCCGCTTCAGCCTGTTGCGCCGCACCGCAGCGACATTTTCCTGCTTGCCAAATTGTCAGGACGGGCGGAGCATCTGATTTGCCGACCCAATCACGGGCCGAGCTCCAACTTTAGGAGGCGGCAATGGGACAAGACGTCAGAAGTCCCCGCGGTCCACGGTGCATTGCGCTGGTGGGCCCTTTCCAGAGCGGTAAAACCACACTACTCGAGGCCATATTGGCGCGCACCGGCGCGATCCGGAGTGCCGGCAGCGTCGATGCCGGAACCTCGGTCGGCGATTCCAGTCCCGAGGCGCGCCATCACAAGATGGGAGTAGGCCTCAGCGCGGCCACCACCAGCTTCATGGGCGACAGCTACACTTTTATCGATTGTCCGGGCTCGATCGAGTTCGCGCATGACATGCGCGCCGCCCTTCCGGCGGTCGACGCCGCGGTCGTGGTCTGCGAAGCCGACGAGAAGAAATTGCCGCAGTTGCAGATCATCCTGCGCGAACTCGAAGAGCTCGGCATTCCCCGCTTTCTGTTCCTGAACAAGATCGATCGCGCCAACAAGCGTATCCGCGAGACGCTCGCGACATTGCAGCCGGCATCACGCGTGCCGCTGGTGCTGCGGCAGATTCCGATCTGGAACGGCGATTTGATCGAAGGTTTTGTCGATCTGGCGCTGGAGCGCGCCTTCGTCTACCGCGAGCACAAGCCTTCCGAGGTCGTCGGTCTCGAAGGCGGCAATCTCGACCGCGAAAAGGAAGCGCGGTTCTCGATGCTGGAAAAGCTTGCTGACCACGATGACGCGCTGATGGAGCAGTTGCTGGAAGACATCCAGCCGCCGCGCGATGCCGTGTTCGACGATCTCGCGCGCGAATTGCGCGAAGGCCTGATCTGTCCGGTGCTGCTCGGCGCGGCCACACGCGAGAACGGCGTGCTGCGGCTGATGAAGGCGTTGCGGCATGAAGCGCCCGGCGTCGCCGAGACCGCCAAACGTCTCGGAGCGCCATCGCAAAAGGAGGCGCTGGCTTATGTATTCAAAACCTTGCATCTGCAGCACGGCGGCAAGTTGTCGCTGACACGCCTGCTGTCTGGCCATCTCGACGACGGCGCGACGCTGCAATCCTCCTCCGGCGAAGCGGGTCGGGTGTCCGGCATATCAGCAGTCAACGGGGCGCATGACAGCAAGCGTGCCGCGGCGGAAGCCGGCGAGACCGTAGCCCTCGGCAAGCTCGACGCGATCAAGACCGGCGACACGTTGTCCGGCGGCAAGACCGCGCCGTCGGCGCTCCGGCGCGCCGAGCCGACGCCGCCGGTGCTGGCGATGTCGCTGGCGGCGACCGATCGCAAGGACGACGTCAAACTCGGCCAGGCGCTGGCGCGGCTGAACGAGGAAGATCCGTCGCTTAGCATGATCCACAACACCCAGACCCATGACATCGTGCTGTGGGGGCAGGGCGAGATGCATTTGCGCGTCGCGCTCGAACGGCTGCGCGACCGCTTCGGCGTCAACGTCAAATCGCAGGCGCCGTCGATCGGTTATCAGGAGACGATCCGCAAACCGATCAGCCAGCGCGGCCGCCACAAGAAGCAGTCCGGCGGTCACGGTCAGTTCGGCGACGTGGTGCTGGAGATCAAGCCGATGCCGCGCGGCTCGGGCTTCGAGTTCCACGAAAAGGTGGTCGGCGGCGCGGTGCCGCGAAACTATATCGGCGCCGTGGAGGAGGGCGTGGTCGACGGCCTCGCGCGCGGTCCGCTCGGTTTCCCCGTCATCGATCTGCATGTGACGCTGACGGACGGTTCCTACCACAGCGTCGACTCCTCCGATCTTGCCTTCCGCACCGCGGCGCGGCTCGGCATGAACGAGGCGCTGCCGCAGTGCCAGCCGGTGCTGCTGGAGCCGATCTACATGGTCGAGATCGTCTGTCCGACCGATGCCACGGCAAAGGTCAACGCCATCCTGTCGGCGCGGCGCGGCCAGATCCTCGGCTTCGACACCCGCGAGAACTGGCCGGGCTGGGACTGCGTCCGCGCCACCATGCCGGAGGCCGAGATCGGCGACCTGATCGTGGAATTGCGTTCGGCCACCGCCGGTGCCGGCGGCTTCACCCGGCAGTTCGACCGTATGGCCGAAGTCACCGGCCGCGCCGCCGACCAGATCATCGCCGCGCATCGGGTGGCGGCGTAGCGCCGGGGGGCATGTCGCTGGCGAGGCCGCGGCGTTTGATGACGCCGTAGCCCTGCGTCGGCATTGACTCCGGCCCCGGCATGGCCGATTTGACGGCCATGACAACTGGAACAAAACCCCCCGCCGCATGCCTGATCGGCTGGCCGGCCGCGCATTCGCGCTCGCCGCTGATCCATCATTACTGGCTGCGAAAGCTGGGCATCGAGGGCGGCTATGTCATCGAAGCCGTACCGCCCGACGAATTCGCCGATTTCGTCCTGCGGCTTTCCGTTCGCGGCTTCGTCGGCGCCAACGTTACCCTTCCGCACAAGGAGCGCGCGCTGGCGCTGTCGAAGCCGGACGAGCGCGCCCGCGCGGTCGGGGCGGCCAATACGCTGTGGTTTGCGGATGGCGAATTGCGTTCGACCAACACCGACGTCGAGGGTTTCATCAACAATCTCGACGCCTGCGCGCCGGGCTGGGACAGCGCCGAGGATGCACTGGTGCTCGGCGCCGGCGGCGCGGCCCGCGCGGTGTTATTCGGACTGATCAAGCGCGGCATCAAGCGCATCCATCTGGCAAACCGCACGGTCGAGCGCGCCCACGCGCTGGCGGAACAGTTCGGGCCGAGTGTGCTGCCGGTGGCATGGGATGGGATCGGCGAGTTGCTGCCGCGCGCGGGGTTGCTGGTGAACACCACCTCGCTCGGCATGAAAGGCCAGCCCGCGCTCGAACTCGATGCCGGCCTGCTGCCGCCACGGGCCGTGGTCGCCGATCTCGTCTACGTGCCGCTGCAAACGCCCCTGCTCGCCGCCGCCCAGGGCCGCGGACTGCGGACCGCCGACGGGCTCGGCATGCTGCTGCATCAGGCAGTACGCGGTTTCGAGCTTTGGTTCGGGAGGCGTCCCGAGGTGACATCAGAACTTCGTGCGCTGGTGGAAGCCGATCTCACGAAGACCTGATCCCGGGATCACACCTGATCCCCGGGATCACACCTGATCCCCGGGATCGCGGACATTTGATCCCCGGGATCGCGGACATTTGAGCCGGAATATTCTCGGAAAACCGGGGTCAATGGTTAGGTCAGCACCGCCTGTGCCGCCTACCGGAGAGCCCGCTATGTCCGCCCGTCGCTATCCCTTTGTTCGCCCGTTCGCTGCCGTCGCCATGGTTGCGGTCTCCACGATTTATGCGATCGCCCAGCAGCCGCCGACGCCGTCGCGGGTTCGCGGCACCATCGAGGCGGTTGACGGCGATGTGCTGGCGGTCAAGTCGCGCGCCGGCGAGGACGTCAAGCTGCACATGACCGGGGACATCCGGATCGTCGGCATCACCAAGATCGCGCTGACCGACATCAAGGTCGGCTCCTTCATCGGCACCACCACGGTGCCCGGGCCGGACGGCAGCAACAACGCGGTCGAGGTCCACGTGTTTCCGGAAGCCATGCGCGGCACCGGCGAGGGCTCGCGGCCCTACGACCTCAAGCCCAACAGCACCATGACCAACGCCACCGTGGATCAGTCCGTGGTCGGCAATGACGGTCACACCCTCAACATCAAGTACAAGGACGGCGAGAAGAAAGTCGTGGTTTCCGCGGAGACGCCGGTTGTGACCTACGTCCCCGCCGACAAGTCCGACCTCAAGCCCGGCGCCAAGGTGATCGCCTTCATGAAGAAGCTGCCGGACGGCTCGTTCGAGACCAGCCGGATCAGCGTCGGCCGCGACGGGCTGACGCCGCCGATGTGAGGCAAGGCGTCATTCCGGGTTCGCATCTTCGATGCGCCCCGGAATGACGGATCCTGGAATCAATAAATACCGCAGAGGGTGAGATGTCTCGCTCTCTGAAACAAACCTCGGAGGGACACCATGCCGAAATTCTCATTGCTGATCGCTTCGCTTGCCCTTGTTTCCGTAATCGTCACCGCGGCATCGGCGCAGCAGCCGCCGACCGTGCGGATTCGCGGCACCATCGAGGCCGTCGACGGCTCTGTGCTGTCGATCAAGTCGCGCGAGGGCACCGACATGAAGGTGCGCATGACCGACAATGTCGCGGTGTTCGGCGTCGCCAAGACCGAACTGTCGGAGATCAAGGAAGGCTCCTATATCGGCGTCACCGCGGTGCCGGAACCCGACGGGGTCCAGAAGGCGGTCGCGGTGCATATTTTCCCGGAAAACCAGCGCGGCGCCGCCGAAGGGTTCCGGCCCTGGGATCAGCGCCCGAATTCGACCATGACCAACGCCACCGTCGCCCAGACCGTGAAGGGCACCGACGGCCAAAACATCCTGGTCAAGTACAAGGACGGCGAGAAGAAAGTGCTGGTGCCGCCGGGCACGCCGATCGTCACCTTTGTCGCCGGCGACAAGGCTGAACTGAAGGCCGGCGCAAAGATCATCATCTTCGGCGCGGTGAAGAAGGACGACGGCACGCTCGAAGCCAACCGCGTCAATGTCGGCCGCGACGGCATTACGCCGCCGATGTGAGGCGTTTGTCATTCCCCGGTGCGCAATTGCGCACCTGAGCGGGCGCATGGCGCGAGCCCGGAATCCATACGCATTATCGTGGTTACGGATTCCGGGCCTGCGCGAAGACGCGCATCCCGGAATGACGACGTCAAATCGCCAGCACGTGGTCGTCGATCTCGTCGATCCGGTTGACGCCGCACAGGCCCATCGTGGTGGTCAGTTCCTTGGCGAGGATGTCGAGCGCCTTGGCGACGCCGGCCTCGCCGCCGGCGCCCAGGCCGTAGGCGTAGGCGCGGCCGATCATGCAGGACTTGGCGCCGAGCGCGAGCGCGCGCATCACGTCCATTCCGGAGCGGATGCCGCCGTCGAACATGATCTCCATCTGCGAGCCGACCTCATCGACGATCTCGGGCAGCACCTCGATCGAGGACGGCGCGCCGTCGAGCTGGCGGCCGCCATGGTTGGAGACGACGATCGCCTGCGCGCCGGTCTTGGCGGCGAGCTCGGCGTCCTCGACGTC
>JAIEPP010000703.1 GCA_019748335.1 Xanthobacteraceae bacterium | reverse complement strand
CTCGGAACAGATCGCGGCTATCCAGTCCGCGAGCGACGAGACGGTGACGGCGATTCAGAACGTCGCCAACGTCATCGGCGAGATCGACCAGATCGGCACCGCGATCGCGGCCGCGATCGAGGAACAGGGTTCGGCGACCAAGGAAATCTCCCGCAGCGTCCAGGAAGCCGCGCGCGGCACCAGCGAAGTCAATTCCAACATCACCGGCGTGCAGAAGGCGGCCGACGACACCGGCTCCGCCGCCCAGCAGGTGCTGGGGGCGGCCGAACAGTTGTCGTCGCAGTCCAAGGAACTCGCCGGACAGGTCAACCGCTTCCTGTCGGAAGTGCGGGCGGCTTGACCTCTTGCTCTAACCGCGCAGGCCGAGCACGCGCCGCGCGATCGCCTGACGATGGACCTCGCTCGGCCCCTCGTACATCCGCATCACCCGCGCCTTCTGCCATAGCGCGCTGAGCGGCAATTCCAGGGTCATGCCGAGTGCGCCGAGCGTCTGCATGGCGTGATCGCAGGCCTCATAGGCCATCTCGGTGGCGAACACCTTGATCATCGACGCCTCCTGCTTGATGTCCTCGCCGCGGTCGGTCTTGTCGGCGGCATCCTGCACCATCAGCCGGCACGCATGCATGCGGGTCGAGATATCCGATATCCACCACTGGATCGCCTGACGCTCGGCGAGCTTGACGCCAAAGGTCTCGCGCTGCTTGGCGTGCTCGCACAGCATGTCGCAGGCGCGCCGCGCAATGCCGATACAGGTCGATCCCATTTCGAGCCGGCGCGTGCGTAGCCGTAACTGCATCGGCGCGTAGCCCTTGCCGATTTCGCCGAGCACGGAACCCTCGGGAAGACGGCAATCCTCGAACACGACCTCGTAGGTCGTGTGGCCGCCGATCATCGGGATCTCGCGTTCGATGATGAACCCCGGCGTGCCCTTCTCGACGATGAAGGAGGTGATACCGCCCTGTCGCGCGTCATTGCCGACACGGGCCATGACGATGATGAAATCGGCAGCACGGGCGTTGCTGATCCAGATCTTTCGGCCGTTGAGCACCCAATGGTCGCCGTCCTTCACCGCCCGCGTCTTCATCGAGGCCGGATCGCCGCCGGCGCCGGGCTCGGAGATCGCGATCGCCGACACCATCCGCCCCTCGATATAGGGCTGCATGTAGCGCTTCTTCTGCGCCTCGGTGCCGACCGCCTGCAGCATGCGCAGGTTCGGAGAGTCCGGCGGCAGGATGAACGGCAGACAGCTCCGCCCCAGTTCCTCGTGGACCGCGGCCATGGTGCGGGTCGGCAGGTCGTGCCCGCCGAGTTCCTCGGGGGCGTCGAGGCCCCACAGACCCAGGTCCTTCGAGACGGTGCGCAGCCGCTGCCATTGCGCGTCCGTCAGGCTGGGATGAGCGGCGCCGGGCAGCTTGGACTTCAGGTAATCCGGCTCCAGCGGAATCAGTTCGCGGTCCACGAATCGCGCGACGGTCTCGCGGATCATGGCAGTCTCTTCATGGGTGGTCATGCAACGATCCCTCAGTCCGTAAAGCCGACGTAGCGCACGAAATCGCCATTCGCTTCGCGATCGGAGCGGACGGAATTGGCGGGAAAGCTGTCGTCGGGATAGCCCATGGCGACGCAGGTCATGATGACCTCTTCCTCGGGGATACCGGCGACCTCGCGCACGATATCGGAGCGGGTGATGCCCTGTCCGTTGATGACGCTGCCAAGTCCGCGATCCCAGGCGGCCAGCACCAGACCGTAGCAGAGCGCGCCGAGGTCGAAGTGGCACACCGCGCCGGGATCAAGGACCCGGTCATAGGTCAGCACCAGCGAGACCGGCGCGTCGAATTGGCGAAAACCGCGCAGCACCCAGTCCTGCCGCATCGGCTTGTCGTCGCGCGCGATCCCCATCACCGCGAACAGCTTCTTGGCGACGTCAACCTGCCTGCCGCGATGGACGCCCTGATACTCGCCATGGCTGACGATGTCGCGCTTCGGCTTGGCGCCGGCCACCATCTCCTCCATGTTGCGCCGGCGCACCTGTTCCAGCGGCTCGCCGGTCAGGACGTGGATATGCCAGGGCTGGGTGTTCATCGACGACGGCGCGCGCTTGGCGACCTCGATGATGTCCTCGATCACAGCACGGGGGACGGGCTGCTGCCTGAAGCCGCGCACGCTCTTGCGGGTCTGCACCAGCGTCTCGAAATCCATGCGCTGCGGCGTCGAATCCTGAAGTCCCAATCTCTCTCTCCCGTTCCCGTCGTCAGGCCGCGGCCTTGCGGGCCGTTGCCGTTGCCAGCACCATCTCGGCGCATTTCTCGCCGATCATGATCGCCGGTGCGTTGGTATTGCCGCTGGTCAGCGTCGGCATGATCGAAGCATCCGCCACGCGCAGGCCCTCGATGCCATGCACGCGCAATTCGCTGTCGACCACGGCCAAGGGGTCAGAGCCCATCTTGCAGGTACCGACCGGATGATAGGTGGTCTCGGCATTGTTGCGGACCCAGTCGAGCAGTTCCTCGTCGCTCTGCAGCCTCGCGCCGGGCGCGATTTCCTCGCCGGTGACTTCCTTCAATGGCGAGGTCGCCATCAGCTCGCGGCCTTTGCGGATCACCGCGAGGATGCCGGTGCGGTCGTGCTCCGTCGAAAGAAAATTGAAGCGGATCGCGGGCGGCTCGGCGGGATCGGCCGATTTGATGTGGATCGAACCGGTGCTCTCCGAACGCAGCACGTTGGCGTTCATGGTGATGCCCTGCCGCTTGGCGACGCGGCGCTGGCGGCCGACCATCTCATAAAGAAACGGCAGGATCGAAATCGTCGCGTCCGGCGTCTCCAGCCCCTCGCGGGTGCGGAAATAGATCCGCACCGGGACCGCGGTCGACGCCAGAAAACCGGTGCCGAACAGCGCGTATTTAAGCGCCTCGCGCGCCAGCCGCCAGCCCCGCGCATTGTCGTTGAAGGTGAGATTGCGCTCCTTGATAGCAAATTTTATTCGCGGCGAATAATGATCGCGCAAATTCTCGCCGACGCCGGGCAGCTCGTGCACCGGCGTGATGCCGCGCGAGCGCAGCAACGCGCCCTGCCCGATGCCGGAGAGTTCCAACAGTTTCGGTGAATTGATCGAACCGCCGCAGACGATCACCTCGCGCGCGGCGCGCGCCTGCCGCGCCACGCCATTCACGGAATAGCGCACGCCGACGCAGCGCTTGCCTTCCAGGATCAGCGCCTCCGCCATCGCACCCTGCTCGATGATCAGGTTCGGCCGGCCACGCACCGGATCGAGATAGCAGACCGCAGTGCTCTGGCGCTTGCCGCCCGATATCGTCACCTGCGACATGCCAATGCCTTCCTGGGTCTCGCCATTGAGATCCGGATTGAACGGCAGGCCGATGCGGCCGGCAGCCGCGATGATCTTCTCCAGCAGCGGCACTTTGCGCGGCGTATCCGTCACCCGCAGCAGCCCGTTGCGGCCGCGCAATTTGTCGGAGCCGCCGTCGTAGCGTTCCATCCTGCGGAAGATCGGCAACACGTCCTGAAAGCTCCAGCCGCGGTTGCCGAGCTGGGCCCAGTGATCGTAGTCCTGCGCCTGCCCGCGCATATAGACCATGCCGTTGATCGAGCTCGAGCCGCCCATCATCTTGCCGCGTGGCACGTCGATGCGCCGCCCGCCCGAGCCCTCGTCGGGTTCGGACTTGTAGCACCAGTTCACGGCGGGATCGTCGATCATCTTGGACGTGCCGACCGGCACCCGCGCCCAGAAATGGTTCGACCCCTTGGTGCCGGCTTCCAGCAGCAGCACGCGATAGGCGCCGCTCTCGCTCAGGCGGCTTGCGACCACGGCGCCGGCCGAACCTGCACCGACCACGATGTAGTCATAGGCGGCGTTGTCGGTCATGGCGCGGGCATCCTCTTGTGGCGGGATTTCACGGCAGCAGGAAACCAGCGCAGGGGCGCGATGGCAAGGGCATCCGGCGCTGGCCTGCTAGTCGCGTTTGAAGCGGTAGTCGAAACGATCGCCGTCCGCGGTGATCAGGCCGACGGTGGGCGTCGGAAAGTGGACCGGCAGGATCAGCGTGTCGGTGCCGGCAACCGAGGCAAAGAACTTCCGCCGTGAGACCGCTGATTGCTTCGGGTCCCAGTCCGGCTTCGCCGACCATTCCGGCTCGCGGCACTGGATCGCATGGTGCATGAGGTCGCCGGCCACCACCGCGCGCTTTCCCTTCGAGAAGATGTTGACGCAGCAATGGCAGGGCGAATGCCCCGGCGTCGGCGTCAGCGTCACGGTGTCGTCGAGCGCGTAATCGTCGTCGACCAAAAGCGCCTGTCCCGCTTCGACGATCGGCAGGCAATTGTCGCGGAACACCGTGCCGGGCGGGTTGGCGCCTCTGGCGTGCTCGGCCTCCCACACCGCATATTCCCGCTTGTGGAATATGTATTTCGCGTTGGGAAATGACGGCACCCAGCGCCCATCGCGCCGCGTCGTGTTCCAGCCGGTGTGGTCGATATGCAGGTGGGTGCAGAATACATAGTCGACCTGCTCGAAACCGACGCCGAGCGCGAACAACTCTTGGCGCCAGCGCTCCTTGCCGGGGAAATCGAACGGGGCCGGGTGGCCCTTGTCCTCGCCGGTGCAGGTATCGACCAGGATGGTGTAGCGGGGGGTGCGAACCACGAAGGTCTGGTAGGTGATGAACATCTTGCCGGATGCAACATCGAACATCTCCGGCTCCATGCCGGCAAGATGATGCTTGAACACGGCGTCGTCATAGGCCGGGAAGAAATCCTGCGGCCGCCGCCACGGCCCGTCGCGCTCGATCACGGCATCGATCGTGATGTCGCCGATCCGGAGTTGCTTCATGGTTGTTTGCTCCTTTTTTTGCAAACAACCTAACGGGCGGAGTGCGGCGGTTCAAGCCGGACAGGCCTCGCGGCATCACGAACAGCAATTGAACCGCATTTTCCCGGCTCGCGGCAAATGCTATTGTTCCGGCATGACAACCGCCGAAGATATCGAGAAAGCCGTAGAGAAACTGGCTCCCCCCGAGCTGGCGCGCTTCCGCGCCTGGTTCGAGGAGTTCGATGCCCAGCAATTCGATGCCGCTATCGAACGTGACGCCCGCACCGGCAAACTCGACGCGCTGGCAGATGAGGCGCTGGCCGCGCACCGCGGCGGACGTTCGCGCGACTTGTGAGGCACTTTGCTTCAGAAAATTCTGGGCGGCCTACGAGGCCTTACCGTCCCCGGTTCGCAAGTTGGCCGACGCGAACTATGCGCTTCTGAAGAACGACCCGCGCCATCCATCGCTGCAATTCAAGAAAGTCGGACGCTACTGGTCCGTTCGTGTAGGCCTGCGCTATCGCGCACTCGCCGTTGAGGTCGATGACGGCTACCTCTGGTTCTGGATCGGCTCGCACGCCGACTACGACAGATTGATCCGTTAGAGCCCTAGCTTCGCAAGCCCGGCGCTTCCTGGCCGGTGCGCGCGACATATTCCGAATAGCCGCCGCCGAATTGATGGATGCCCTCGGGCGTCAGCTCCAGCACGCGGTTGGAGAGTGCCGCCAGAAAATGTCGGTCATGCGAGACGAACAGCATGGTGCCCTCGAATTCGGACAGCGCACTGATCAGCATTTCCTTGGTCGCGAGATCGAGATGGTTGGTGGGCTCGTCCAGCACCAGGAAGTTCGGCGGGTCGAACAGCATGTGCGCCATCACCAGCCGCGCCTTCTCGCCGCCCGACAGCACCCGGCATTTCTTCTCGACGTCGTCGCCGGAAAAGCCGAAGCAGCCTGCCAGCGCGCGCAAGCTACCCTGGCCCGCTTGCGGAAACGAATCCTCCAGCCACTGGAACACGGTGCGTTCGCCGTCGAGCAGATCCATGGCGTGCTGGGCGAAGTAACCCATCTTGACGCTGCCGCCGATCGCCACCGTGCCGTCGTCGGGTTCGGTCGAGCCCGCAACCAGTTTCAACAGCGTCGACTTGCCGGCGCCGTTGACGCCCATCACGCACCAGCGCTCGCGGCGGCGGATCATGAAGTCGAGGCCGTCATAGATGCGGCGGCTGCCGTAACCCTTGTGGACGTTCTTCAGGCTGACGACGTCCTCGCCCGAGCGCGGCGCCGGCAGAAATTCGAACGCCACGGTCTGGCGGCGCTTCGGCGGCTCGACCCGCTCGATCTTGTCGAGCTTTTTGACCCGGCTCTGCACCTGCGCCGCATGGGAAGCGCGCGCCTTGAAGCGCTCGATGAACTTGATTTCCTTTGACAGCATCGCCTGCTGGCGCTCGAACTGGGCCTGCTGCTGCTTTTCGTTCAGCGCGCGCTGCTGCTCGTAGAATTCGTAGTTGCCGGAAAACGTCGTCAGCGTGCCGCCGTCGATCTCGACCACCTTGTTGATGATGCGGTTGATGAACTCGCGGTCATGCGATGTCATCAGCAGCGCGCCCTCATATCCCTTCAGGAATTGCTCGAGCCAGATCAGGCTTTCGAGATCGAGATGGTTGCTCGGCTCGTCCAGCAGCATGACGTCGGGACGCATCAAGAGAATGCGCGCCAGCGCCACCCGCATCTTCCAGCCGCCCGACAGCGCGCCGACATCGCCCTCCATCATTTCCTGGCTGAAGCCGAGGCCCGACAGCGCCTCGCGCGCGCGGCCGTCGAGGGCGTAGCCGTCGAGTTCCTCGAAACGGCCCTGCACCTCGCCGTAGCGCGCGATGATCTCGTCCATGTCGTCGGCGCGGGCGGGATCGGCCATCGCGGTCTCGAGCTCCTTGAGCTCGCTCCCCACGATGCTGACCGGACCGGCTCCGTCCATGACCTCGGCCACGGCGCTGCGGCCCGACATCTCGCCGACGTCCTGGCTGAAATAGCCGATGGTAATTCCGCGATCGAGCGAGACCTGCCCCTCGTCCGGCGGCTCCTGGCCGGAAATCATCCGAAACAGCGTCGTTTTGCCGGCCCCGTTCGGGCCGACCAGGCCGATTTTCTCGCCTTTCTGGAGCGCCGCGGAGGCTTCGATGAAGAGGATCTGATGGCCGACTTGCTTGCTGACGTTATCGAGACGGATCATTGGGGCCTGAAAAAGCGGGGAAATCGTTGCGCCGCTCTTAGTCCATGTGGCGCGCCGGTGGAAGCCTGTCTGACACCTGGGAGCGGGCCTGTAGGTGGTAGCGGAGGCGTTGCCGCCCGGCCATTGGCCGCACGTTGACGCGGGCAGCCCGAGGCGTGAGAATTCGGCGAGCGGCTGGGAGCCCCAAATGTGACCATAACCGTGGAAAAAGAGCTGGAAGCGTCGCAGCTTCTGGAACAATTGCTGTTATTGTCTGCGGGATTGGCTCATTTTCGTCCCAAGGACGAAATTTTGGCTGTTTATCCCTGCGTTGCCCAATTCCACAGCAGCTATCGCCGTCTCGACCAACAATTTCGCGAAGGCCATCGTATTCACATATCCAGGGTGGATCGACTTCGCGGATTGCTGTCAACTTACCGTCCCGTCGACTTGGTCCTGGCTACCGCGCATCACGGACATTTCGTCGCCTTCTTCAGTGCCTGTGCACGGGCTGAAATTCCCATGGCGGCCTGCTATCGCTCGGCAAGCCAGAGCTATCTCGCGGCACTTCGTCAAAGCGGCGTCGCACTCGTCGATCTCGACGCGATGCGCAGCGTATCTCATATTTTCGATACATTCGACGAGCTGCGAGCCAAAGGGCACTATCTTGCATTGATGATAGACGCTCCATTCGCCTCACGCCGGCGCTATCAATTCCTCGGCTATTCCATCACGGCCTCTTCGATGCCTGCACTTTACGCAAGGCGTTGCGGAGCATTGTTGCTGCCCCTCATCGGCCACGTCGTCTCCGAGGAACGTCTTGGCTATGCCGTTGGCTCTCCGGTCGCAGACGTCGGAACGGAGTGCACGCAGAACCTTCTCCGATTCCTCGAAGAGATCATCCTCGAACAACCTGAGCAGTATGCGTGGAAAGCGAACTCGATGGTGCTTTCCGACGCTTCTGCCCGCGAAAATGCCTTTTCATTCGCGCTCGATGCGCTTCGCTGGCGTGAGTCTATGAATCATCGCATTTAAAAGCTTTCGCACCCGGCGCGGCCTTCAGCACCTTCTGCAACGTTTGCAGATCGGAAGTCGTGAACCCGTTGAGCACCGTCTTCAACCGTGGATGCTTTTTGGCGGTACGAAGCTTCTCGGGGTTGTCGGGATCGTTGATGGCTTCTCTCAGGACGTCAAAGGCATCGCGGTATGTAGTCATGCTCCCTCCCCCTCAAAAAATGCATCATCCCTTCAAATCAACCATGGCGGTCTGATCGCAAATCTTCTACTTTAACGCTCATATTTCGTCTAGGGGGCGAGTATGTTGTATTTTTTTTTGCACGGCGGGTGGTTTTGCTGTGGGTAATGCTCGGCGCATTGGGCGGATGCGCTTTTGTAGATGACGCGCTGTCGCCGCGCACTTTCTCCGTCAACGAAGGCGCCGATGCTGTCCTGAACAATACTATCCTGCTGAACATCCTGAGAGCGTCTGGTTCGGAGCCGTTGAACTTCATTGCGATTGCCAAGTATACGGGATCGGGCCAGCTCGGCGTAACGTCTCAAGCAGGTCAATTTGTCTACGCTGCCGGCGTAACTCATCCCGGAAGCCAATTCGGTCCGAGCAATATCAATGGACAGATTACCGGCTCCTTCGATCTCAATGTGCTCGAGACCAAGGACTTTTACACCGGACTTTTGCGCGGCATGGACGCCGGCCAGACTGGCGTGTGGTTCAGCCAGGGGCTAACGCGCGAGCTAGTATTTTACGTGCTGATCGCCTCGATCAGAACAACCACACCTGATGGAGCGGTCTATGAGTATCGCAACGATCCAGCCGACGACGACTGGCATCAATCGCCGGACAGCGTCGAACCCAACAGCCTGTCATGCATTCCGCAGACCGACGGTCGATCGAGGGCGACGCAATTTGGCGAGTTGGACATGTGGTACGGGCTGCATTCAAACGATTGCCGCTTCCAAAAATTCCGCTTTCTGGTCGATTTGGCCGTCAAATACGGGTTGCGCACGGAAAGCGTGTCAATTCCAAATCCGAAGTGGACAAAGGACAGTACCAGTGAGCCCAAGACACTCTCGAAATCGGCGACATGCTATGATCCCGCTCTCTTTCACGAATTCACTCACAAGAAATCGATTCCCGGACTGAAAATTTGCGGCAACACCAAATCGGTGGAAGCGAAGCAATTCTCCATCCGGGGTCCTGGAACTCTGACGGGAGTGGAGCTCGTCATGCGTTCCCCGTTCGCGATCTTCCAGTACCTCGGACGTATCGTCGCTACCGAGTCCCAGGAGCGCGTGCGGCTCAAGGGGCGGGAACGCGAACGCGCCGATCCGCAGGGTCACCAGGTTTTGAATATCATATCCGGCCTGGGCCCAAGCTGTTTCGCCCAAGCCTGGTATCATGGCGCGAGCTATTGCGTACCCATGGAGGGCTCGGAAAACACCAAGCAGATATTCACCCTGCTCCGCTCCGTGCTCGCCACGAATATTTCATCGACCGATCTCAATGCAACACCGACGATACGGGTAACGCCATAAAGCCCGTTCGCTTCAACGCAGGCTAGTGCCGCTTGAAATATTGCACCTCGCGCTCGTGCTTTTCGGCGGCCGCACGCGACTTGAAGGTGCCGAGGTTACGGCGCTTGCCGGTCTTCGGGTTCACCTTGCGGGAATAGAGCCGGTATTCGCCCGACGGCAGTTTTCGGATCATGGGACGGTGTCCTTATCGGTACCCCGCTGAATTAATGGCCTGTCCGAGGCCCGGTTCCAACCCGGAGCGTGAACCGGCTGTGGACCACCGGCGACCAAACGGCCATGACAGCAGATCAAACACAGGCCGAGATAGCGAAGATCGTTGCGGACGCAGCAAAGCTTCCGCTTCCGGACGCAGCCTATGCCATCTGGCGGCGACGTTACCGGCTCGACAGCCTCGAGGGACGACCGACGGATGAACAGGTGCGTGTTTTTCGCGCGATGTCGCCTGCGGAACAGGCCGCCAATATGCGTCACGATCGCGAATACGCTCAGGACGGACCCATCTTTCCCCATGTGAAAGCGGCGCACCCGCGCGTCGGCGATGCCGAGATTAAGCAGGCGATTTCAGCAGCGGTGCGTTTCGAGGACGCTTGCTTCAGATATTTCGTCCAGGACAGCACGGATTACTGGGAGCGGTGCGTCAACGCCGTCGCGCGCGCGGAAGCAGAAAATCCGGGCTATCTGGAGAGCACGTATCGGCTCGCGGCCAACGACGTCGCCTATTACTACAAATAGGGCATGCCGGGTTTCGACGTCACCAGCACAAATTCGTCACCAGGTTGCCGCGCTTGTCCTTGATCGCATAGGGACACCGCGCCCGCTCCAGCGCCTTCTTGGCATCCTCGTCGCCGAGGGCTGCGGCGCGCTGGTAATAGGCTTTGGCGGCGTCGGAATCCTTCGCTCCACCGCGGCCTTCCTGAGCGAACGCGCCCATGCGTTCCAGCGCTCCGGGATGATTTTGCGCCGCCGCCTTTTCAAACAGCGCACGGGCCGCGATATCGTCCTTGGCCCCGCCCTCGCCTTCCGCCAGCATCATCCCGAGTTGATACTGCGCCTCGGCATTGGTCTCGGCCGCCTTCGACAGCAGTTCTCGCGCACGTGCCGGGTTCGACGATGCACCGGCGCCCCCGCCAAGCGCCGCCAGGTTGCTGACACCGCGGGGATTGCCGGCTTCGGCCGCGCGCTCGAACAGTTTTCGCGCCTGCGCCTCGTCCTTCGCGACACCTGCGCCGGTGCCATAGAGCACGCCGAGTTCGACCATCGCCGACGTGGAGCCCTTGTCGGCGGCCTTGCGCCAGGCTGCCATCGCCTCCGGCATTTGCCGGTTGGCTGCATAGGCACGTCCGAGCTGGTACATCGCCCGCCGTGAGCCGTTGGCGGCGTTCTTGCAAAACTTGACGGCCGTGGCGATGTCGGAAGCGGCGACGTCAGCCACGCCCCTCACATCGGCTGGTTTGTCGGGGTCGGCAGGATCGGCGGCGACGCGATCACACAGGACGAGATCGGCCGACTGCGCGCGGGCCGAACCGGGTAATGCGGTCAACGTCGCCACGGCGACGCCGGCAACCATCGCAAGTCTGGGAAACCGTCTCGCCATGATCGGCAGGTTGCGTCGATGTCGGAAGAATTTCAAGGCGTCAAATTCAGGGCTCAAGCCCGCTCTCGCGCAACACCGGCGCCACCTCGGGCGAAGCCAGGTAGCGCAACAGCCGGTCGGATTGAGCGGCCTTTGGCGATGCCGCCATGCGTCCGGCGGAAAACACCGCCGGCGTTTGCAGTTGGCGCGGAATAGGTCCGATGACCTCGATGCCGGCGATCTGTTTCAGTTCGCTGATCTGCTGGACCGCCAGATCGGCTTCACCGCCGACCAGCCGTTCGGCGGTAAAACCTTGCGGGATGATCACAGCCCGGGCGTTGATCTCGGATGCAATGCCGAGACGCTCGATCAGCTTTGCAAACAGGATGCCGCTGGCGCCGAGCCGTGAATACGCTACCGCGCGGGCGCCGAGCAGCGCGGCGCGGAGCGCGGGCTCGGTCGAGATGTCAGGGTGGCGCGCGCCGGCCTTTACCGCGAGGCCGACATAGGACCGCGCGAGATCGACGCAGCTCTCCGCCGCCACGCGCCCCTCGCGCACGACCTCGTCGAGCCCTTCGCGGGTCAGGATGACGACATCGGCGGCCTCGCCGGCGCGCAGGCGATCCAGCAGCGCCAGTGTCGGCGCGAAGTCCGCATCGATCGTAGCACCTCCGCCCGCCTGATATTGTCCGGCGAGGCTGGAAACCGCGCCCTTCAAGGCCAGCGTCGAAAGCACGCGCACGGCGTCATCGATCACTGCCTACACCCGGTGCATCAGTTTCAGAACCGCGGTCAAACGAAGACTGCGCTTGCCGGCGAACGCGGTAGCGTCCAGCAGCGCGCCTTCCCCATCGCAGGTACCGGCAAAGCCGATGCCAACCTCGTGGCCGCCGAATACCGGGTTCTCGCCCTTGGCCGGCGTGTGTTCCTGGTTGAGGATCTGGCCCTTCCAGCGGCCGTCTTCCGAGGTGTAGCTGCCGATGTAGTAGAACGAGGCATCGCCGCCGAGGATCCGGCCACCGTTGAGCAGCATCACGCCGGTCAGACCGCCCTCGACCCCGTCGAGCATGCGCAGGTGAATGGAATAGAGGCCGTTGACGACACCGCCCTCACCGACACCGCCGGCGATCGGGCTCGCCTCCTCCTCGATCGGCGTCATGACCGACTGGAACTTGACGCCCGGCAATTCCTTCAGGCCCCCTTCGAAACGAAAAAGCGCGCCGTCGGGCCCGCCCTGCGCCAGCAGGGTCGCATCGTCGGTTCCGGCCATCGCCCGGTAATTCGGGTCCGGGTTGTGGCGTATGGTTGTGACCTCGATGGCAATACCGTCGCTGGATTTCCGATAGGCGCCGATATGGGCAAACGCCGAATTGCCGCCCAGCATCCTGCCGTCGCGGACGTACATCACGCTGCGGCCGACCGCATCGCCAAGCTGAAACCTGACCTTGTAGAAGCCTTCGAACAATGGCTGCGTCCCCGGCAAGCGCACGGCCGTTATCTAGCGCGGTTCATAACGCAGGGGAACGACTTTGAATCGGCGTATTTGAATTAACCTCGTCAAATCTGACTGTCATAAACGCAATGATCCGCCAAAGCGGTTTCGCTTTGACGGATCAGAGTGGCAACCCGGGCGCCCCCACCCGGGTTTACTTTGTCGCTTAGGCTGCGGCCGACTTCTTGGCTGTTGGAACTTCGGCGATGGTCTTCAGAATCTGCGAAGCGATCTGGTAGGGGTCGCCTTGCGAATTCGGGCGGCGGTCTTCGAGATAGCCCTTGTAGTCGTTCTTCATGAACGAGTGCGGCACGCGGATCGAGGCGCCGCGGTCGGCCACGCCATGGCTGAACTTGTTCCAGGGAGCGGTCTCGTGCTTGCCGGTCAGGCGCTTGTCGTTGTCCGGCCCGTAGACGGAAATGTGGTCCATGAGATTCTTCTCAAAGGCCGCCATCAGCGCCTCGAAGTAGGCCTTGCCGCCGGTCTCTCGCATAAAGGTCGTCGAGAAGTTGGCGTGCATGCCCGAGCCGTTCCAGTCGGTGTCGCCGAGCGGCTTGCAGTGATACTCGATGTCGA